>NZ_JAPSHV010000012.1 GCF_031179385.1 Arthrobacter sp.
TGATGGCAGCGAACGGCTGGACCTGGCTGGACACCTGGGTTCGCGACGGCAGGTTCCGACCGGAGTACGTTGTGGGCGGCAGCATGTCCGGACGGTGGGCGTCCCGCGGCGGCGGCGCGCTGCAGATCCCCCACCAGGTACGCGATGCCGTCCGCGCGGACCCCGGCCATGTGCTCATCGTCGCGGATGCAGCCCAACTCGAACCGCGCGTACTCGCCGTGCTCGGCAAGGATTCCGCGCTGGCGACAGCGGGACGCGGCCTGGATCTGTACCAGGGCATCGCCGATCAGGGATTCGGTGGGGACCGGGCCAAGGCGAAGGTGGCCATGCTCGGAGCCATGTACGGCGCAACCACCGGCGAATCCGGCCGCCTCATGCCACAGCTCACCCGCACTTATCCGCAGGCGATCTCTGTGGTGGAGGCCGCTGCGCGCACGGGCGAGGGAGGCGGCGTCGTCGCGAGTTTCCTCGGCCGCGGCTGCCCTCCGCCGTCGGAACGCTGGCTCGCCGCCCAGCGCACCAGCAGCGCCGCCGAGCAGCAGCGCGCGGATGCGCTTGCCCGGTCGCGGGGCCGTTTCACACGCAATTTCGTGGTTCAGGCGACGGCCGCGGAATGGGCCCTGTGCTGGCTGGCTGAATTACGACGGCGGTTGCGTGCCGCCCCGCCCGGCTTTGCTCAAGCGCACATTGTGTTCTTCCTGCATGACGAGGTCATGCTGCATGTACCCCGTGAGCTTGCGGGCGAGGTTTCCACCATGGTGAACGAGTCGGCGCGCGCCGCTACCCACCTGATGTTCGGTCGGATTCCGGTCGAGTTCCCCGTGAACGTCGTGATGGCGGACTCATACGCCGACGCAAAATAGCTGATTCACAAAGACAGATTCACAACAAGCAGGGCGCGCGAACCTGCGAATCGTCAGGGGCGGTGGCTAGGCTCGACGCATGGATCACAGCACCAGCCTCACCCAGCACATCAACGCTTCCCCCGAAACGGTCTGGTCCGTTATCTCAGACATCCCAGGCTCGGCAGCAACCCTATCCGGGGTTCAGTCGGTGCAGATGCTCAGTGACGGACCGTACGGGAAGGGCACCCGGTGGAAGGAAACCCGCACCATGATGGGCCGCTCGGAAACCGTCGAGATGTGGGTGGAGCAGGCGGACCCGCCGCGCAGCACAACGGTCAAGGCACTTCAGAACGGTGCGGACTACACCACGCACTTCACGCTCGCGGAACGCAATGGCGGAACTGATCTGACCCTGACTTTCGGTGCCCAGGTCGTCGAGCCCACCATGGCCGGCCGAATCATGCTCGCCCTGTTCGGCAAGATCGGGATGAAGATGACGCGCAAGGCACTGGCCAAGGACCTGGCCGAGATCGCGGCGAAAGCCGAATCGCTCTAGAGCGGCGCGTCGCGCTCGCGGGACTCATCCCAGGGCTGCGTCCAGCCCAACCCATCGAACAAGCGTGACAGTAACAGTCCGGTGAACCCCCAGATCGTGATGTCATCGACCATGAATGCCGGTGTGCTGTGCCTGCGCCCGTTGCGCCGCACAACTGCGGTGAACCGTGCCTCGGGCGAGAGAAGCTCCGCCACCGGCGCACGGAAAACGTGTGATGATTCGGCGTGGTCCACTACCCGCACGGGCGTCGGCGAGGCCCACCAGCCGAGCACGGGCGTCACGAGGTAATTGCTGAGCGGGAGCCCCACTTCCGGCAGCTCCCCCAGGACTTCGACGCCCGCAGGATCGAGGCCTGTCTCCTCCTCAGCTTCCCGCAGGGCTGCAGCGGCGGGATCGGCGTCGTCGTCGTCGATTCGTCCGCCCGGGAACGCCACCTGGCCGGGATGGCTGCGCAATGTGCCGGCGCGGGTCACAAACAGGACGTCCAGGTCATCCGGCACAGCTGCCGAGTGGATACGTGCAGGACGGTCATCAAGGTGTCCGAAGAGAATGAGGACAGCGGCCGGCCTGGCGGTTGCAATATCTATCCCGACTACCTGCCATGACTCCGTCTTGTCCCTGCCCGGGCCGATGGGCGCCGCGCTCTCGGCGAAGGCCTTGAGTTGGGAGTACGCGCTCATGCGCTCAGGGTATGGCCGGCAGCCAGCAACTCGGCGCGCGAAGCGCCCTCCACCATACGGCGGTGGAGCTCCTCGCGGCCCGGGGCGAGCTCGTACTTCAGGAGCTTCCGTGCCTTGTCCGGGTCGACCTCTCCTTCGCCGTAGGACGGGCACAGCGAGGCCACCGGGCACACACCGCACGCGGGCTTCTTGGCATGGCAGATACGGCGGCCGTGGAAGATTACCCGGTGCGAGAGCATAGTCCAGTCCCTGCGCTCGAAGAGAGCGGCGACGTCGAACTCCACCTTCACTGGGTCCTCCTCCGTGGTCCAGCCGAAGCGGCGGGAGAGGCGGCCGAAGTGCGTGTCCACCGAAATGCCCGGTACGCCGAACGCGTTGGCCAGCACCACGTTCGCCGTTTTACGGCCTACTCCGGGAAGGGTCACCAGATCCTCCAGGCGACCGGGCACCTCACCGTCGAAATCGTCGACGATGCGGGTGGCCAACGCGAGCAGGCTGCGGGACTTCGCCCGGAAAAAGCCGGTGGGGCGAATCATCTCCTGCAACTCATCTTCCGCAGCTTCAGCGAGGCTCCGGGCGTCCGGGTATCGCGCAAACAGGGCCGGGGTGGTCAGATTCACCCGCACGTCGGTGGTCTGGGCTGAGAGGACCGTAGCCACCAGCAGCTCGAAGGGGTTCCGGAAATCCAGTTCCGCTACAGCGTATGGGTACGTCTCTGCGAGCACGCGATGGATCCTACGCGCCCGGCGCTTCAGCGCGATCGGCGATACATCCACGATGACCCGGTTTCCCTTTCCGTTTCCGCCCGCCCGTGCCGCCTGCTATCCCTCGCGGGGTGCGCGTTCGATGTTGCGCAGGTCCCGCATGACACCAATGCGGCCAGTGCGCTTGTCCTGAACGAGGAACTCATGCCCGCGGTCCTCGATGCCAACTTCCCAGTCACCGGGCTGGAGCACGAACAAGGGTGCCCCGGTCTGCTCGTCCACTACCGAGCGGGGAGTTCCGACGGCGAACCAGAATGCCTCGAGCACCGGCTCATCATCCTCGGCATCCCGGGTAGCGGAGATGGATTCGGTCCGCGGGTGCGCGGCTTCCTCGGTGCTGCTGTCCGTCTGCCGCACAGTCTGCTGCGCCATGGTCCGCTCCGCGGCCTTCTCAACTGCTGGCTGCGCAACAGTGGCAGCGGGAGCAGCGGCTTCTGCGGCTGCTCCCGAGCTGGACACCGCGTGTGAGCCGGAGCCGCGCGGCGCTTCCGGCTGCGCTGCACCTGCACTGGGAGCTGCAGGCTCCGCCTCCCTTGTCTCGGTGGGGCGGGCGGTGCTCTCAGTGTGCGGAGCGGAGTCCTGCTTGGCTGCGGGAACCTGCGCGTGCTCTGTTGCAGGAGTCTGCGCCTGCCCCGCCGCGGAGCCGTGCGAGGCACCGGAGCCCTGGCCTGCAGCGTAATCAACGACGGCATACCCGGCGCTGTAGCCGGCGCTGCTCGGCCCGCCAGTGACGGACTTGCCTGCCGAAGAATCATTCCATCCCGTCACGGTCTCTGCAGGAACCGGCTTCGGCGGACGCGGCTTGGCGGGCAACGCCTCCCGGGCGATCCGATGGGCGGACGACGACGGACGACCCGCGAAATCCGGCTTGAAGACGCCGAGGTGGGGACCGCCGACCGTTGCGACGAAGAACCCGACCGATCCGAGCAACGCGATGAACGCACCGACCTCGAAAGTGGTAACGGTCTGCAGGAAGAAGAATGCGGCGGCGAACGCTGCGGTCACCGAGGCGAACTGGTCGACAGAGAGCGATCCGACGCGCAGGCTCTTGGCTCCCAGCCGGCGGCCCACGATCAGCGACAGCGCCGCAACCGGAAGCAGGATCCCGATGCCCAGGAAGAAGAGGGAGAACGTGCGCCACAGATTGACGCCGTCCACAAAGGGCAGGATTGTGCCGACGAACATCACCAGCACCGAGACACCGATGACCGTTTCACGCAGGGTGAAGGGCCCTGCTACAGCCTCGGGCCCGCTGTGCCCGGCGGTAGCGGAGGCATCTGCAGGTGTTTCGGACCGGCCTGATTGCTGCACCGGCGAGCTGTGCGCGGTGTCTGCGCCGCCGTCGTACTGGCGCTGTTCGGTCATGTCTGGATTCTCCGTTTCATAACGGCGGCTTCTGCCGCAGTCAGGTGCCGAGGGCGTTGAGCCGGATTCGGATTTCTTTGATAACCCTAGTCAACGCCTACTTCCTTTCCTACCAATGATGGGACATGTCGGCGTCCCGCGCTCACCGCTCATCGCAGAATCAGTGCCTTTCGCATCTACAGTGTGACCACCAGCACACCGATCGGGTGGCGCCCCCACTAATGTGGGACACAGCACATCAGCGGCTTGAATTGTCTGTTCGGGTCCGCCTCCGCACTGAATGGCCGAAGGGGTTCACAATGTCTGAAGACACCCAGGTTTCCACGGGTGACGCATTCGAAAATCTGCTGCATGAGGAGCGACGCTTCCCGCCGAGCGAGGACTTCGCGGCCAGCGCCATCGCGACGGCCGAGCTGTATGAGCAGGGGAAACAGGGCCCCGAGTTCTGGGCGAGCCAGGCCCGGGAGTTGCTGACCTGGCACCAGGATTTCTCACAGGCCCTGGACTGGTCTGAGGCGCCGTTCGCCAAGTGGTTCGTCGGCGGAAAGGTCAATGCCGCGTACAACGCTCTGGACCGCCATGTGGAGCAGGGCCGCGGCGACCGTGTGGCGATCCATTTCGAGGGCGAACCCGGTGACACGCTTACCTACACCTACGCAGAGCTGACAACGGCGGTGAAGAAGGCCGCCAACGCCTTCGAGTCCCTGGGCGTGACCAAGGGCGACCGCGTTGCCGTCTACCTGCCCATGATCCCTGAGGCCGTCATCACCATGCTGGCCTGCGCCCGCATCGGCGCGGTCCACTCCGTGGTCTTCGGAGGATTCTCGGCCGATGCCCTGCGCAGCCGGATCGACGACGCCGAAGCGAAGCTGGTGGTCACCTCCGACGGCACCTACCGCAGGGGTAAGCCGAGCTCCCTCAAACCCGCCGTGGACAGCGCACTGGAGCGCCCCGGCCATACCGTCGAGAACGTCGTCGTGGTCAAGCGCAACGGGGAACCGGTGGAGTGGGTGGAAGGCCGCGACCGCTGGTGGCACGACGTCGTCGGTGAGGCCTCCGATGAGCACACCGCCGAGGGCCACGATTCCGAACACCCACTCTTCATCCTCTACACCTCGGGCACCACCGGTAAGCCCAAGGGCATCCTGCACACCACCGGCGGGTTCCTGACCCAGACCGCATTCACCCAGAAGTACACCTTCGACCTGCACCCTGAGACCGATGTCTTCTGGTGCACGGCCGACATCGGCTGGGTGACAGGGCACAGCTACGTCGCGTACTCACCGCTGGTCAACGGCGCCACCCAGCTCATCTATGAGGGCACGCCGGACACCCCCCACCAGGGCCGCTGGTGGGAGCTCGTGGAGAAGTACAAGGTGTCGATCCTTTACACCGCGCCCACCGCCATCCGCACGTTCATGAAGTGGGGGCGCGACATTCCCGCGAAGTTCGACCTCTCCTCCATCCGCGTCCTCGGTTCGGTGGGTGAACCCATCAACCCCGAGGCGTGGATGTGGTACCGGGAAATCATCGGCGGCAACGGCGGGCGATCAGAAACCCGCGCACCGATCGTCGACACGTGGTGGCAGACCGAAACCGGCGCGCACATGATCTCCCCGCTCCCCGGCGTGACTGCCTGCAAGCCGGGATCGGCGCAGGTGGCCATGCCCGGCATCGCGGTGGATGTGGTGGACGAGATGGGTCAGTCCGTACCCAACGGCTCCGGCGGCTACCTCGTGATCCGTGAGCCCTGGCCGTCCATGCTCCGCGGGATCTGGGGTGACCCGCAGCGGTTCAAGGACACCTACTGGTCCCGGTTCGACAACATGTATTTCGCGGGAGACGGCGCAAAGCGCGACGAGGACGGCGACATCTGGCTGCTCGGCCGGGTGGACGACGTCATGAATGTCTCGG
The DNA here is from genome assembly GCF_031179385.1 of Arthrobacter sp. GTDB lineage: Bacteria > Actinomycetota > Actinomycetes > Actinomycetales > Micrococcaceae > Arthrobacter_D. Next base: position 6,125 of record NZ_JAPSHV010000012.1, read on the forward strand.
GCCACCGCCTGTCGACGACGGAAATCGAGTCCGCGCTTGTGAGCCATCCGTCGGTGGCGGAGGCCGCCGTCGTCGGTGCTTCCGACGAAACCACCGGCGAGGCTGTGGTCGCCTTCGTGATCCTGCGCGGTTCCGCTGCCCAGGACGACGACGTCGTCACCACCCTGCGCAACCACGTCGCCAAGGAGATCGGACCAATCGCGAAGCCACGCAACATCCTGGTGGTGCCGGAGCTGCCCAAGACACGCTCGGGCAAGATCATGCGGCGCCTGCTCAAGGACGTGGCGGAGGGCCGGGAGGTCGGCGACGCCACCACCCTGTCCGATCCGACGATCATGCAGCAGATCGCGGCATCGCTGAGAAAGTAGTCTCTTTCGCTCCCTGCTGTCCGGCTGCCGCTTTTCAAGCGGCAGCCGGACAGGAACTGTGATGCAGGTCTACCGACACTGTGATGTTGACCGGAATTGCTGGCCGCTCGGGTCTGGCTGCGAGGACAATTCTGAACCGTGTCCACCTCTACCGCACCCCGCCCGACGCCGGCCACCCGCCCCGGAATGGCCCGAAAGACAGCCGCTGCGTCCTTCGTCGGAACCGCCCTTGAATCCTACGACTTCTATGTCTTCGGCACCGCTGCCGCACTCGTCTTCAATGAGGTCTTCTTCGCGGAGCAGGATCCGCTCGCCGGAACCCTGTCCGCATTCCTGATCTTCGCGATGGGCTTCGTCGCCCGCCCGCTGGGTGCCATCCTCTTCGGTCATCTCGGGGACCGGATCGGCCGGAAAAAGACGCTCATCTGGACCATCCTGCTGATGGGACTGGCCACCGGCGCCGTCGGGCTTCTTCCCGATTACAGTGTGATCGGCGTCTGGGCACCCATCATCCTGACAATCCTCCGCCTGCTGCAGGGCCTGTCGCTGGGCGGCGAGTGGGGCGGCTCCATCCTGATTGCCACTGAACACGCAAGCGGACGCAAGCGCGCGCTGTACGCCGCAATCCCCCAGCTGGGCTCCCCCGTCGGCACCATGCTGATCTCACTGATCTTCCTCATCCTCACGGTGATGGTTCCGGACATCATGACGACCTGGGGCTGGCGCATCCCGTTCCTGCTCGCCTTCCCGTTCCTCGCCGTCGCCCTCTACCTGCGGCTCGCGATTGACGAGACACCGGTTTTCCAGACGACCAGGAAGGTACGCGTTCCGCTGCTGAGCGTCCTGCGCTCCCAGCCCGTCGCCGTTGTTGTTGCTGTTGCGTCAGCGGTGCTGGGTATCGGCTCCTACTTCCTCATGGTGTCCTACACCCAGGCGTACGGGACCGAGCGGTTGGGTCTGTCGGAAGCCACCGTCCTCAACGCCGCGCTGATCGGTTCGCTGCTGCAGCTCGCCACCATTCCCGCGTTCGGCTGGCTGGCCACGCGGATCGGCTCGGCGAAAGTAGTCGCGGGCGGCGCTCTCGGAACGGCACTGATCAGTTTCCCGCTCTACTGGGTCATCAGCATCGCGGATGCGCCCCTGTACGTAGCGGCGATCCTGCTCGGCGGCATCCTGCCGACCGCAAGCTGGGCGGCGCTCGGAGGGCTCATGGCGGATCTGTTCGATCCGAGCACAAGCTTCACCGCCCTGTCGTTCTCGTACAGCATCGCCGCTATTGTGGCCGGCTTTGCTCCGTCCATCACCCAGATGTTCGGAGAGGCCACTGACGGCGCCTGGTGGCATCCCGGTGTCGTGCTGGCCCTCATGAGCCTCGTGACTCTCGCGGGTGCGACGGCGGCAGTGCGCCTCCGCCGGCCGGCGCCCGCGCTGGGCTGACATCCCGGGCAACGCCGCGGGCTAAGCCTGGGCGATCAGGCATAGTTAAGCCATGGCGACCACTACCCTGCTGATCCTCAACGGCCCCAACCTGAACCTGCTTGGTACCCGCGAGCCCGGGGTCTACGGATCACACAGCCTGGACGACGTCGAGAAGCTGTGTGAGTCGGCCGCGGGTGCCCACGGTTGGGCGGTCACGTGCACCCAGTCCAACCACGAGGGTGAGCTTGTCGACGCCATCCACGCCGCTGCGGGAACTGCCGATGGGATCGTCATCAACGCCGCCGCGTACACCCACACCTCAGTCGCCCTCCGGGATGCAATCAGTGCAGTCGGCCTGCCCACGGTCGAGGTGCACATCAGTAACGTGCACAAGCGTGAGGAGTTTCGGCACCACTCCTACCTGTCTGCGGTGGTTGACGCCGTCATCGTGGGAGCCGGGGTGGACGGTTATCGGTTGGCCATCGATCATCTTGTGCGGAAACTGACGCGGCATGACCTGATGCAGGGCGGTTATGAGGGACGATAGTCCCATGACGCACATCACACCCATGGATGCCTCAGGCAGTGCCGCCGATCCCGCCGAGAATGCCCCCATGCTCCAGGTGAAGAACCTGGCGGTCAGCTTTCGAACCACCTACGGCGAAGTGCATGCCGTAGAGGACGCCAGCTTCACCCTCCATCGGGGGAAGACCCTGGCGATCGTGGGTGAGTCCGGTTCCGGCAAGTCGACGACGGCGATGGCCTGTATCGGGCTGCTCCCCGGCAACGGGCGGGTCACCGGGGGAAGCATCCTGTTCGAAGGCCGTGATCTGGTGCCGCTCCCCGAGTCGGCCATGCGCACAATCCGGGGACGCTCAATCGGACTGGTGCCGCAGGACCCGATGTCCAACCTCAACCCGGTGGCGAAAATCGGGACCCAGGTAGCTGAGACCCTGCTGGTGCACGGGCTCGCGGACAAGAAGAACGTCAAGGATCGCGTGGTCGAGGTGCTCTCAGCTGCAGGCCTCCCGGACGCACGTGAACGAGCCAAGCAGTACCCCCACGAGTTCTCCGGCGGCATGCGCCAACGCGCCCTGATCGCCATCGGCATGGCCTGCCGCCCGCGGCTCCTGATCGCCGACGAGCCCACCAGCGCTCTGGACGTCACGGTGCAGCGCACCATCCTCGACCAGATCGACACCATGACGGAGCAGCTCGGCACGTCGGTCCTCCTGATCACCCATGACCTGGGGCTCGCGGCGGAGCGCGCATCGGAACTGGTGGTAATGCACCGCGGCCGCGTCGTGGAAACAGGTCCGGCGGCACAGCTCCTCAACGACCCCAGGCACCCCTACACGCAGTCGCTGGTTCGTGCCGCGCCGAGCGTGGCGGCGATCAGGCTGCGTCCCGGCGCCTATGCAGACGACGCCGGGAAGCGCGTCGCCGTGGCGCAGGCCGCCTTCGAGGAACACCAGGCTGAAGCCGACGCTGCAGTAGACGCCGCTCCGACCAACAACATCGTCGAGATCCGGGACCTGACGAAGATCTACAAGCGACGCGGCAGTTCCGAGGACTTTTACGCCGCGAAGAACGTCACTCTGGACATCCCGCGCGGGCAGACCGTTGCCATCGTCGGCGAGTCCGGCTCCGGCAAGACCACGACGGCGCGCATGCTCCTCAAACTCATCGAGCCAACCTCCGGCACCATGACCTTCGACGGGATGGACGTGGCGACGCTCGACAAGAAGCAGCTCGACGACTTCCGGCAGCGCGTCCAACCGGTATTCCAGGACCCGTACTCGTCACTGAACCCGATGTTCACGATTGAACGGATTGTCGAGGAACCCCTGAACGCCTACAAGCGGGGCTCCCGGACAGAGCGCGCTGCCCGCGTGCGCGAGCTCATGGACCAGGTATCCCTGCCGCACAACGCGCTGCGGCGCTACCCCTCCGAGCTCTCCGGCGGGCAACGCCAGCGTGTCGCGATCGCCCGGGCCCTGGCGCTCAAGCCCGAGCTGATCATCTGCGATGAGCCGGTCTCCGCGCTCGACGTGCTGGTTCAGGCCCAGATCCTGAAGCTTCTGGGAGACCTGCAATCGGAGCTCGGATTGAGCTACCTGTTCATCTCCCACGACCTCGCGGTGGTCCGGCTCATCTCCGACTACGTGTGCGTCATGAAGGACGGTGAGCTGGTCGAAGCGGCCAGCTCCGAGGAGGTCTTCCAGAACCCACGCCACCCGTACACGCGAAAGCTCCTCGCCTCGATCCCAGGCAACGAGCTCAACATCGCCTGACCCTCACGGAAGCAGAGTACGACGGCGGCCGGTCACCTTCGGAGCGAAGGTAACCGGCCGCCGTCGTATTTGAGGGGTTACTTCTGGCGGGTCTTCGGGTCCAGCGCCTCGCGCAGTGACTCCCCCAGCAGCGTGAAGCCGAGTGCCGTGATGGCAATGCACGCGCCGGGCAGGAAGGCCAGGTACGGCGATGACGCCAGTTCAGCCTGGGCGTAGGTGAGCATGCGACCCCATTCGGCTGTCTGCGGAAGTCCGCCGCCGAGCCCCAGGAAGGACAGGGCGGCCGCGTCGATCACCGCCGTTGCGAGAGACAGCGTAGCCTGCACGATCACCGGGCCCACGCTGTTGGGCAGCAGGTGGCTCATGGTGATGGTGCGCTTGCTCAGGCCGAGGGTCTGCGCCGCGAGGATGTAGTCTGATCCGCGCTGCGAGAGCATGGACGAACGGAGCAGACGGGCGAAGATCGGTAGTTGGGAGACACCGATGGCGATCATGATCGCGTACGGCCCCTGACCAAGGATCGCCGCGATGCTCACCGCGAGCAGCAGGTTGGGAACGGACAGCAGGATGTCCACGAAACGCATGATGACGCTGTCCACCCAGCCGCCCAGACCGCCGGCCAGCAGGCCGAGCAGCATACCGCCGGCAAGGCCGATCGCCGTCGAGATCACACCGATCAGCAGGGACGCCTGGGCGCCCCAGATGAGCTTGGAGAGCACGTCGCCGCCGAACCGGTCCAGGCCGAGCGGATACTCCGGGAGCTCCCCCGGCCCCGGAATATTGGTTGGCCTGATCTCGGTACGGCCAGGCAGTTCTTCGCCGCCGAAGGGAGCGAGGATCGGTGCAAGCGCCGCCACGAGCAGGAACAAGCCGATGATCACCGCTCCGGCGATGGCCTGGGGATTACGGCGCAGTCTGCGGAATGCATCCTTCCAGAGGCCGGTACCTCCGCCTTCGGCGAGTGCCGGGTCTGCTGTGGCCGGGGAGACCTCCCCGCCGGCCGCGGGAGGCAGGGTATTGCTCATTGCACACGCACCCTTGGATCGATGATGGTGTAGGAAATGTCAACGATGAGGTTGATCAGGGCGTACAGGACAGCGATAAAGATGATGAACCCCTGCAGTACCGGGTAGTCGAGTTCGAAGATGGCATCTCGAAGGAACCTGCCGATGCCATTGAAGGCGAACACCGTTTCGGTGAGGACCGCACCCGAAATCAGGAGGCCGGTCTGCAGCCCGATGGTGGTGACAACCGGCAGCATCGCGTTGCGAAGGATGAACCTGCCCCGGATGGTCTTCTCCATCAGACCCTTCGCGCGTGCGGTCCGCACGTAATCGGCGTTCTGCACCTCCAGCACCGAAGCGCGCGTGATGCGGACGATGATGGCCAGGGGAATCGTTCCAAGGGCAAGACCCGGGAGGATGAGGTGCAGGAAGGCGTCCCAGGCGGCGTCGAACTCGCCCGTCAGCAGTCCGTCCAGGACATAGAAGTCCGTGACATGCGTGGCATTGATTCTGGGGTTCTGCCGGCCGTCCGGCGGCAGAATGGGCCACTGGATAGCAAACAGGTATTTCAGGATGAAGGCCAAGAAGAACACCGGAATGGTGATTCCGATCAGGCTGAGGACCACCGAGCCGTGGTCGGCGAGCTTCCCGTAGTGCCGTGCAGCGAGGTAGCCCAAGGGGATACCGATGCCGATCGCGAAGATCAGGGCCACCACGCTGAGTTCGATGGTGGCCGGGAAACGGGTGGCGAACTCCTCCAGGACGGGACGGCCCGTGATGATCGATGTACCGAAATCACCCTGGAGCAGTTTGCCCATATAGGTGAAGTACTGCGTCAGCAGCGGCTGGTCGAAGCCGTAGAGTTCGTTGACCCTGGCGACCGCCTCGGGGGTCGCCCGCTCACCCAGCAGGGCCGTAGCAGGCCCACCCGGCAGGCTGCGCACCCAGAGGAAGAGCAGGACTGACAGACCGAAGAGGGTGGGAACCAGCAGGGCGAGACGTTTACCTATGACGCGAAGCACGATGTCCTTTCAACAGTGCGGCACCGAGTGAACGAGAGCAAACAAAAGCGGAGGGACCCGCTTGGGGCCGGTCCCTCCGCCAGAGTTGTTACTCGTTCAGTTCGATCATGTTGAAGACTTCATCGTTGACCGGGCTCGCAGGGTAGGAATCCACCCGGGGAGCGAAGGCCAGCGACGGCGCGGGGTGCGCCAGCGGGATCGCCGGGTTGAACTGGGCGATCTGCTCGTTGATCTCCTTGTACAACTCCGTCTGCTCCTCACGGTCAGTCATGCCGCGGGCCTCGCTGAGAGCCTCGAACAGTTCCGGATTGTCGAAGCCGAACTCCGGCTTCTCCTGACCGAAGAAGACGCCGATGAAGTTGTCGGTGTCGTTGTAGTCGCCGGTCCAGCCGAGGAGGTGGATACCGTGGTTCTCGGTGCCCTGAATGCGGTCAAGGTAGTCCGGGGTCCAGACGTCAGGCGCCGGCGTCACGGTGATGCCGACTTCACCCAGCTGTGCGCTGAGGTTGGTGAATGCCTGCTCCGGGGTGGGCATGTACGGCCGCGATACATCAGTCGGGTAGTTGAACTGAACCTCGAAGCCGTCCGGGTACCCAGCTTCGGCCAGAAGTTCCTTGGCCCGCTCCGGGTCGTACTCATAGGTGGTGACGTCCTCGTTGTAGCCGTCAACTACATCGGGGATGAACTGGGTTGCCACCTTGGTTCCCTCAGGAAGGGTCTGATCGATCAGGGCCTGCTTGTCGATTGCGTGGTGGATTGCCTGGCGCACCAGCGGATCGCTCAGCTCCTCGACCGTGTGGTTGAGACCGAGGTAGAGGATCGTGAACGGATCACGCGCGATGATCTTGTAGCCCTCTTCCTCCAGTACCGGAATGTCGGCCGGCGACACGAGGTCGAAACCGTCGATGGTTCCCGCCTGGAGAGCCTGGGTGCGTGCCTGCGGATCGTCGATGATTCGGAAGATTACCGTCTGCACCTGGCCCTGCTCACCCCAGTACTCTTCATTGGCCGAGACGGTGAGGTCCTCGCCGACGTTCCAGGAATCGAACTTGAACGGCCCGGTGCCGACGGGGTGGCCCTGTGCGTACTCACTCAACTGGGGAGCCTCGGCAGAACCACCGATGTCGTCAGCGCCGAACTCCTCCAGCGCCGTTGGGCTCTGCATGGCGAACGCGGGAAGGGACAGTGCCGGGATGAACCCTGCGAACGGCTTGGCCAGGGTAACGGTGGCCTCGAGGTCACCGTTCACCTCACAGGATTCGTAAACTGCGGCATCCGGCGAATCAGCGAACCCGCGGAAGAGGTTGTTGTAGTAGTAGGACACTGACGGGGCCTGCGCCAGACCGGTGAAGTTGTACCACCGATCGAAGTTGAAGCAGACAGCCTCTGCGTTGAATTCGCTGCCGTCGTGGAACGTCACGCCTTCCTTCAACTGGAAGGTGTAGGAAAGGCCGTCTTCAGACGTTTCCCAGGATTCGGCCAACAACGGCGCAGGGTCGGCGGTGCCGGGTTCCACGCCGACAAGACCCTCGAAGATCTGGCGGCTGACGCGGAAGGACTCGCCATCACTCGCGAACGCAGGATCAAGCGAGGCGGGGTCTGACGATGCCGCGAAGACGAAGGTCGAGTCGACCTCGCCCTCCGCACCCGCACCGCCGTCTTCCTCACGCTGGCTTTGGACGCAACCGCTGAGCAGCAATGCACTGATGGCTGCTCCTGCGGTGAAGGCGGCAGCGCGCTTCCTTGTGGGAAACACCCCCCGCGCCGAATTGCTTGTGAACATTGAGCGCTCCTGATGATCTGTGATCTGGCGGGCACGTCAATGTGCCCGAGCGGCGCACGGGTGTGCCGTGTTGCCTAATGTGACGAGCCTAACTCTCAGCTGCGAGCTACGCAGTATTTCCCGCCAGCAAGCCATCACGATTTGGTTAAGCGAGTTCACCTGGTTGAGCGGATTCCCGCTAGCGCTCCGTGCACTGTCCCGCGGACACAGGCTCGTTGAGACCTGATGCCTGCTCGACGACGGGGCGGAGCTCGTCGAGCGTGAGGGCATATCCGACGGGGACATCCGACGTCGACTTCGCGAAGATGACCCCCGCGACGCGCCCCTGCAGGTCCAGAAGCGGTCCTCCCGAGTTCCCTTGCTGGACGTTGGCGGCAAGGGTGTAGACGTCAACTGCTGTGGGATCGGCACCGTAAATGTTCTCGACGAGCACATCCGACCGGTTCTGCACGCTTGCCGGCTGGATCTGGAACGGACCGCCTGCGGGATACCCGGCGAATGCAGCAGTATCCCCGGTGTCCAGCGCTTCGCCGAGGGCGAGGGGTGCGCGGTCCAGTCCATCCACGGCGATCACGGCAATATCCCGGACGGGATCGAAATACACCACGCTTCCGGGCACTGCTCCGCCGCCGGGAGCCTCTACGACCGGCTGGTTCACTCCTGCTACCACGTGGGCGTTCGTAACCACCCGGCCGGGCGCCACAATGAACCCGGACCCGGTCTGGTTCTGTCCACACTGAAATGCCGTTCCGGCGATGCGCAGTACCGACTGAGAAGCAGCCGCAAGCTCGGGAGTGTCGACCGACGCGTCAGGCACCGGAGCAGGAGTGGCGGGCGCTACCCCCTCCAGCAGCGTAGGTATGCCGTCAGCGACGGCGATTGAGCGCACCTCTGCCATCCAGGCACGAACGGGCGAGGGCGTTACGGTGTCGATGGTGGTGATCACCTTCGATGAGGCGATCGACTGGGACAGTAACGGCACACCCATGGTGCTGATGCTGAACGCAAGCATGGCAAGCACCAACGCAGCCACGACGACGTTGGTTACGCCTCCCAGCAACCGGTCGATGACGCGGATAGGCACGGAACCTGCCCTGCTGCTCAGCGCGCGGCCCAACCCTGCACCGAGTGCCTGGCCGATTATGACGAGAATCAGCGCTGTAGCGATGACTGCTGCCAGCCGCCAGGCGTCATCCGTCACCCAGGCGCTCACCAGTGGGATGGCGAAGAAGGCCGCCACGGCACCAGCAGCGAACCCGATGATGCCGCCGAGCGTGACCAGGAAACCGTTCTTGAGCCCGGTGATCAGGTACCCGATCAGCACCAGGATCAGAATGATGTCCAGGAGCGTAAAGCCGAACACGCCACTCCCCTTCCAGGAAGCGCCGTACTTCCCCTGCTGACCTTCGATTCTACGGTCCGGGCCTGACAATCAGCCGGGAACGTGTCCCGGGAAACGTGTTGGAGTGATTTCCCCTACCCCAGCGGCGAACACGCGTGTAGCAGGTGTCACAACGTCTCTGCGTACGGCAAGATGGAAAAAACGGAAACTTGCTGGTTCTGCACCATACATAGGAGATTTCATGGATATCGAGGTTCTGCGCAGGGCGCCCCTTTTCGCTTCGCTCGGCGACGAGGTCTTTGCGGCACTCACCGACGAACTGACAGAGGTGGATCTGTCCCGCGGCGCATCGGTCTTCCGGGAGGGCGACCAGGGCGACCAGCTCTACTTCATAGTCTCCGGCAAGATCAAGCTCGGCCGCACCGCTCAGGACGGTCGCGAGAACCTGCTGGCAATCCTCGGCCCCGGCGAACTCTTCGGCGAAATGGCACTCTTCGACCCAAGTCCCCGAACCGCCACGGCCACCGCTGTCTCCGAAACGCGCCTCGCGGGCCTGAAGAACGAGAACCTGCGCGCACTGCTGGAAACCCGCCCCGAGGTATCCGCCCAGCTGCTGCAGGCGTTGGCCCGCCGGTTGCGCCGTACGAACGAGTCACTGGCAGACCTGGTCTTCTCCGACGTTCCCGGGCGCGTGGCCAAAGCCCTGCTGGATCTCGCGGACCGCTTCGGCCGTCCGGCAACAGACGGCATCCTTGTCGCCCACGAACTCACGCAGGAAGAGCTTGCCCAGCTGGTGGGCGCCTCCCGCGAGACCGTGAACAAGGCCCTGGCCGAGTTCGTTCAGCGCGGCTGGCTGCGCCTGGAGGCCCGCGCCGTCGTCATTCTCGACATCCAGCGCCTGCGCCAGCGGAGCCGCTAAGCCTCGTCCCTCCCCGACTTACGACGGCGGGTGGTCGCCCATGGTAGTCAGCTGCAGCTGCGCCGGTGACCGCCCGCCGTCGGCGTCTTTGCAAGGGAAACGAGGCTAGCGGCCGCGCTGTTCGGAACCTTCAGTGGCGGTTGAACACTCGACTTCTACCTTGGGTTCGCCGTCCGTTTCGATCAGGCGGGGCGAGAACACCTTCATGGGCCTCTTGTGGGACAGATAGGCAATACACCCCCGCGAAGAACCGATCTTCTCGAGGATGAGTTCGACGGCGGGCACAGTCAGTTCGCTCAGCGTCTTGCCGACAGTGTTTGGCTGACCAACATCATCACCGAGCGTAGTGGTGTTGCGCTGCCTGATTTCGTCCGCCGACCACCGCCACTGCCCCCACACGCCCTTGCTGGCAAGCAGGGTGGGTTCCTGATTCACAGGCTGCGCGGCCGCAAAGTAGCGGGTGTCGAAACGCCGGTGCGCAAAGTCAGGGCTGAGCCAGGCGGACAGGGGTTTGATGAGATCTGTCCGCAGACCCAAACCCCGTTTGCCGAGAATTTCGGCGAAAGTCTTCTCCCCGGCAGCCATCGCCTCACGCGCCTCCATCCACTGAGGATGTCGGGTTCCCTCCACGAGGCTCGAGGGGTCCGGGCCTGCGAGCAGTACACCGGTCTCTTCGAACAGCTCCCGAATCGCGGCAACCACGAAGCGGCGGGCCACGTGATGATCCGGTGTGGCCAAAGCAGCCGCCCATTGCGCGGGCGAGGGACCGAACCAGGCAACCGGATCGTCGTCGTGCTCTTCCACGCTGCCTCCCGGGAAGGCGACTACGCCGAGCGGAGACTCCCCCCGCCGATAGGAGAGGTAGACCTCCGTGCCCACCGGAGCGTCGCGGATCAGCACGACCGACGATGCTGGCCGTGGCTTCATGGGGGTGCGTTCGCCGTGGTCGATCCAACTACGGGCGGCGCCCTGCTGCTCATCCGGGACTGGAAAGAGCCTGGTGCTTGAACGGTTCACGAAACTAGACGAACTCCGCGATGATTTCGACTTCTACGGGCGCATCCAATGGTAGTACCGCAACGCCGACGGCGGAACGCGCGTGGGCGCCGGCCTCGCCGAACACGCTTCCAAGCAGCTCGGAAGCTCCGTTGATCACTCCAGGCTGACCGGTGAAGCTCGGCTCCGATGCAACGAAACCGACGACCTTGACGATCCGGGTTACCCGGTCGAGGTCCCCGATCTGCGACTTCACGGCAGCGAGGGCGTTGACTGCACAGGTGGCCGCGAATTCCTTGGCCTGGTCCGCATCTATCGCCGCGCCGACTTTTCCTGTTGCTGGGAGTTTGCCGTTAATAAAGGGCAGCTGCCCGGAGGTGTAGACATAGTTGCCGGAGACCACCGCGGGGATGTACGCGGCAACCGGGGCTGCCACCTCCGGAAGCGTGATCCCGAGCTCCTGGAGCCTGCTTTCGACGGCGGAGACTGCCCCGTTAGCGCTGGTCATCACGCGTTCTTCTGCCGCTTGAGGTACGCGACCAGGCCCTTGCCGTCAGGCCCCGGAACAACCTGCACAAGCTCCCAGCCGTCCTCGCCCCACTGGTCGAGGATCTGCTTCGTTGCGTGGATGATGAGCGGAATTGTGGCGTACTCCCATTTGGTCATGACTCACAGGGTAGCGTGTGCTAGTAAACTGGAGTACATGGCTGCTCGTAAATCCCCTTTCTTTGACACGGCAACCACCCTGGGGAAAATCATTGCATTCCTAGGAATCAGTGGATTGAGTGGGGTGCTTGCTGCAGGTCTTCTTGTCCCCGTAGCTGCGGCCGCCGGTACCGGCGCGTCCGCATCCATCCAGTTCTTCGAGAATCTTCCGGCTGAGCTCGAGCGTGGCGCGCTCGCCCAGCCCTCCAAGATCGTGGCTTCTGACGGATCCCTGATCGCGACCCTGTATGAGGAGAACCGCCAGCCTGTAACGCTGGAGCAGGTGTCCGAAAACATGACGGACGCGCTGATCGCCATCGAGGATGACCAGTTCTACAACCACGGCGGTGTGGACCTGCAGGGCATCATCAGTGCGGCCATCAGCAACATCAGCAGCGACACCACACGCGGTGCATCCACCATCACGCAGCAGTACGTCAACAACGTACTGATCGACGCGAGCATGCAGAGCGGCGGCGACATCACGTTCAGCGGCCAGAAGACGCTGGGCGACAAACTTCGTGAAGCCAAGCTCGCCATCGCGGTGGAGAAGGAACTGAGCAAGGACGAGATCCTCGCGGGCTACCTGAACATTGTGCCGTTCACCGGCAACACCTACGGGGTCCAGGCTGCGTCGAAGTACTTCTTCAACGTCGAAGCCAAAGACCTGAACGTTCAGCAGGCGGCACTGCTTGCCGGCGTGGTCAACGGTCCCACCTTCTACAGCCCCGAGCTTTACCCCGAGCGCGCACTGGAGCGGCGCAACCTGGTAATCGGCCGCATGCTGGAGACCGGCAAGATCACGCAGGAAGAGTACGACGCCGCGGTGGCCTCCGACCTTGGTCTGGCAATCACGCCGGTTCTGAACGGCTGTGTCGGGGCCGAACAGGCACCGTACTTCTGCGACTATGTCACCCACCTGATCCTCAACGATGCGGCCTACGGTGAGACCCGCGAGGACCGCGAGAACCTGCTGTACCGCGGCGGCCTGACGATCAAGACAACCCTGGACCCGCGCGCACAGGCTGCGGCCCAGACCGCAATCAACGAGACCGCGAACCGCGAGACCACCGACGCCGCCGTGGGCCACTCCATGGTGAGCCTGAAGCCGGGCACCGGAGACATCCTGGTGATGGCACAGAACACCCGGTTCATGCCCGGTGAAACTCCAGGCGACTCAGTGCTCAACTTCAATGTGGACCAGTACGCCGGCGGCGACCCGAACCGGCCCTTGGGCGGCCTGGGCGGATTCCAGCCCGGATCGACGTTCAAGCCCTTCGTTGTTGCCGCCTGGCTCGAGGACGGCCGGTCGCTGAACACCGTCGTCGACGGAAGCAAGAAGAAGTACGAGCAGGGTGAGACGTGGGAAGCCAGTTGCCTGCCCGGCGGTGAGTACGTCCTGCCCGACGCTGAGGGTTACGAGCCGCAGAACTACGGCGACATCAACTACGGCAACTACACCGTTCTCGAAGGCCTGGCGCAGTCCTACAACACCGTGACCATGTACACGGCTAAGGAAGTCGACCTGTGCAAGCCGTTTGAAATTGCCACCAAGCTCGGCGTCCACGACGGTAAGAGCGCCAGCGGCGAATACACACCGCTCCAGGTGCAGCCTTCCGCACTCATCGGTGGCGGCAGCGAGGTTTCCCCGATGTCGATGGCTACCGCCTTCGCCGGTCTGGCGGCCGAGGGCCTCACCTGCCAGCCGCGGGCACTGACCGAAGTAACGGCCGTTGACGGCAGCACTTTCCCGGTTCCGCAGCCTTCCTGCGAGCAGGTCATACCCAAGGAACTGGCCCGCGGCGTCAACTACGCCACCCAGGAAGTGATCGAGCGGGGCTCCGGCCAGTTGCTCGAATTCGGCGATATCCCCATGGCGGGCAAGACCGGAACCAACGACGCCCGCTCGCAGACCTGGTTCATGGGTTACAACTCCGCGATGGCCACCGCCAGCTGGGTAGGTAACTGGAAAGCCAACAGCGGCACGTTGTCCGAGCTGCAGATCGGTGGACGGATCTACGAGGAGATCGACGGCGCGTTCGTGGCGGCCCCTTCGTGGGCGCGCTACATGCAGCAGATCCGGGGTTCGTACCAGCCGAAGCCATTCGCTGATCCGCCGTCCAACATGCTGAACAGCGGCCGTTCCATTGAGCCGTCGCAGCCCTCGAACAACAATGGCAATAACGCCAACAACGCGGGCAACTTCCAGCCCATCGTTCCCCCGGCCCCCGAAGGAAGCACTCAACCTGTGACGCCGCCGGACAATTCAGGCAACAATGGGAACGGTAACGGCAATGGGAACGGGAACGGCAATGGCGGAGGCAACGGCTGATCGTGGTGACATCTAAAGGGGGCTTGCGCAACGGCGCTGCCGTTGCGCTTGGTTTGACCACGGCGGCCGGGGTTGCCACTGCCGGATATGCGGCCTTTGTTGAACGAAACCTGTTCGGGCTCCGCGAGGAAGTTCTTCCGATACTGCCCGCCGGCAGCCGGCCTTTGAGGGTCCTGCACCTTTCGGACATCCATATGGTCCCCCGGCAAGCCGCGAAGGCGAAGTGGTTGAAGGGGCTGGCTGAACTCCAGCCTGATCTGGTGGTCAACACCGGTGACAATCTCAGTCATCCCAAGGCTCTCGCTCCACTGTTGGATGCCCTTGAGCCTCTCCTGGACTTCCCCGGCGTTTTCGTTCCGGGCTCCAACGACTACTACGCTCCGCGCCTACAAAATCCGTTCAGATACCTGGGCGGCCCGTCCTCGACTGCGGGCCAGCAGCTCAAGGAACTGCCGTGGCAGCAGATGTTCGCCCGGTTCGGGTCCGCCGGCTGGGTCGACCTCACCAACCGGTCGCAGTCCATTGGCCTGAAGGGTACCCGCCTGGACTTCAGCGGCGTCGACGATCCCCACCTCAACCGGGACCGGTTCGTCGGTTTCCCGAACGGAAGCAGCACAGCGCACGAGGCGCCGTACCTGCGGGTCGGCGTCGCGCATGCTCCCTACCAGCGTGTTTTGGACACTTTCACCGACGGTGGGGCCCAGCTCATCCTTGCCGGCCACACGCACGGCGGGCAGGTCTGCATTCCCGGGTACGGCGCGTTGGTCAGCAACTGTGACCTGCCCACCTGGCGCGCCCGCGGCCTCACGCAGTGGGAGAACAACGGCAGGACCGTACCGCTTAATGTCTCTGCCGGCATTGGAACGTCCCGCTTTGCTCCAGTCCGTTTCGCCTGTCGCCCCGAAGCAGTATTGCTGACGCTTACGCCTCGCTGACAGCGGACTTCCCACCCGCCACCGGATGCGGCGTGCGGCACAGCTGACATAGGATTGGTTGCTGGGGGACACAAATTCTTCGCTCCCTCCTATCTTCAACCTGTCGAGAGAAGAGCATGCCGAAGCAAACTACGCTGTGGGAGTCTCTCAGCCGTCTTTACCCGCACCTGAAGCCGATCATGCCGCGGCTGATGCTCGGGCTTTTCGCCGCGCTCGGTGCAAGCATCATGGTCCTCGCCATTCCCCAGGTCTTTCGGGTACTCGTCAATGACGCGCTCGCTGAAGGGCAGGCCACTTCCACGGTCTGGATAGCTTCCGGGATTGTGCTCGTCCTCGGCGTGCTTGAGGCTGCCTTTGTGGCCATGCGACGATTCTTCGTCATCAACCCCGCCACCACCGTCGAAACCAACCTGCGCACATCCTTCTACCGGCACCTGCAGAACCTGGCCGTGGCATTTCATGACCGCTGGGGAAGCGGTCAGTTGTTGTCCCGGGCGATGTCAGACCTCAACCTCATGCGACGCTGGATGGCTTTCGGCGCCATCATGCTCGTAGTCGACGCGCTCACCGTGACCGCCGGCGTCGCAATCATGTTCTTCATGAGTTGGCCGCTTGCTCTCATCTTCCTCGCTGCCGCTGTCCCCGTGATGGTCTACGGGTTCCGGTTTCGTACCTCCTACAGCAGGGTGTCGCGCAAGAGCCAGGACCAGGCCGGCGACCTTGCAACCTCGGTTGAGGAATCCGTTCACGGCATCCGCGTTTTGAAGGCCTTCGGTCGCAGCCGGGAAGCTCTGGACGCGTTCAGTGACCAGGCGGAGGAGCTCCGAGAGACCGAGATTCACAAGGCGAAGAGTCTTGCCTGGTTCTCTTTCATCGTCACGCTGCTCCCCGAACTCGCACTTGGGGCCTCCCTGGTGACCGGGATCCTCCTGGCGGTGAACGGCGAGGTGTCCATCGGCGGCCTGGTTGCCTTCTTCGCCACGGCCGGCGTGGTGATCGGCCGGGTCGAGTTCATTGGCCCGTTGCTCGCCATGACCTTCACGGCCAAGACAGCCATCGACCGCCATTACGAGGTCATGGAATCAGAGAACACCATTACTGACCCGCAGAACGCTCGCACGCTGACGAACCCGCGAGGCGAGGTGACCTTCGACGACGTTCACTTCCGTTACCCGGATGCCGAGGACGCGTCAGTGTCCGTCATCGACGGCGTCGACCTCACCCTTCGGGCCGGGGAAACCATGGCGCTTGTGGGCGTTACCGGCTGCGGCAAGAGCACCCTCCTCCAACTGGTGCCCCGGCTTTACGATGTCACCGGCGGCTCCCTCCGGATCGACGGCGTCGATGTGCGCGAGCTGTCCCTGGAGGAGCTGCGCCGCCACGTGGCCGTAGCCTTCGAGGACACCACGCTGTTCTCTAATTCCGTCCGTGAGAACGTGCTGATGGGCGCGGACGCCCACAACGACGACGAGGCAGAGACCATCCTCGCTGAGGCCCTTGATGTCGCGCAGGCGCACTTCGTCTACTCCCTGCCCGACGGCGTCGACACGCTGATCGGTGAAGAAGGCCTCAGCCTTTCAGGTGGCCAGCGGCAGCGCCTGGCGCTCGCTCGGGCAATCGCTGCGAAGCCGCGGGTCCTCGTCCTGGACGATCCGCTGTCGGCTCTCGATGTGCGGACCGAGGAACTGGTGGAGGAGCGGCTCCGGGAGGTGCTCTCTGAGACCACTACGCTGATCGTCGCGCACAGGCCATCGACAGTGGCGCTTGCGGACCGGGTGGCCCTCATGGAGAACGGACGCATTGCCGACGTCGGCAGCCATACCGAACTGCTGGAGCGCAGCGACCACTACCGCTACGTCATCGCGAGTCTCAACGAGGAGCCAGTGGATCTGGACAGCGAACTCGAAGAGCTGGGGCACAACGACCAGGGGGCTCACGCATGAGCAGCTCAGCCAGGGAGAACAAGCAGAACAAGCGCAGCCAGGGAGACGAGGCGCCGTCGTCGGGCATTTCCTCCGGTGTCTCCAACGAGGACGACGTCATCCTTGACCGGGCACAGAACAAGTCAGTGCGGTCACGGTCTTTCAAGCTTCTTGGCTCCCTGATTCGCCCGAACCGCAGGCAGTTCATCTGGACGGCGTTCCTGGTGATCTTCTCGCAAATCGCGCGGGTCTCCGGGCCGGCTATCATCGCCTTCGGCATCGATCACGCGCTGCCCTCGCTGATGCAGGGAGACTCCGCCCTGCTCTGGGCCACGGGAATCACTTACCTGCTGGCGGCCGTGCTCGCTGCCGTGCTCACCGCCGGCTATGTCCTCGCGGCGGCAAGGTTGAGCCAGGAGATGCTGCTGGACCTGCGGCTGCGCGTCTTCCGGCACACCCAGCGGTTGAGCCTTGAGTTCCACGAGAAGTACACTTCCGGCCGCATCATCTCCCGCCAGACGTCGGACCTCGAGGCGTTGCGCGAACTGCTCGATTCCGGTGTGAGTTCCCTTGCGTCCGGCCTGATGTACATGATCTTCACCGCCGTCACCATCTTCGTTCTCGACTGGCCCACCGGGCTGCTGATCCTCGTGGCAGCGATCCCGATGACATTCCTCGCGCGCTGGTATCAGAAGCACTCGCAGATCGCCTACCGCTCTTCCCGGGTGGTGTCCGCACGGCTGATCGTGCACTTCATCGAGACGATGACCGGTATCAGGGCTGTCAAGGCGTTCCGGCGCGAGAAGGTCAACGCAGACCGCTATGACGAGCTGGCCGAAGATTACCGCCGCGTGACCGTGCGCTCGATCAACCTCAACGGGGTCTTCCAGCCGGGTCTTGTGTTGATCGGCAACGTGACAGTGGCCGCGGTGCTGCTGTTCGGTGGCTTCCGGGTACTTGGTGGGTCCCTGGAGGTGGGTGCACTCCTCGCACTGCTCCTCTACAGCAAGCGGTTCTTCCAGCCTGTGGACCAGATGGCGATGTTCTACAACTCGTTCCAGTCGGCGGCGGCGGCGCTGGAGAAGGTGTCCGGGCTCCTGGAGGAAGTGCCCACCGTGCGCCCGCCGAAAAACCCTGTGCCGTTGAAAAATGCCCAGGGCAGAATCGAGTTCGACGGCGTCGAGTTCCGTTACGGCGATGGTCCGGTGATTCTTCCGCGCATGGACCTCACCATTCCTGCCGGGCAGACGGTGGCCCTTGTGGGCCAAACCGGTGCCGGCAAGTCGACTCTTGCGAAAGTCATTGCCCGGTTCTACGACGTCTCCGAGGGCCGCGTTCTGCTTGACGGTATCGACCTTCGCCAGTTGTCCCCACGTGACCTTCGCAGCGCCGTCGTCATGGTCACCCAGGAGGCTTTCCTCTTCAGCGGCAGCGTGGCGGACAATATTGCGCTCGGCAAACCGCAGGCGAGCCGGGAAGAGATCGAGCGGGCTGCACAGGCGGTGGGAGCGCACGAGTTCATCACCTCGCTTCCCGAGGGTTACGACACCGACGTGAACAAGCGCGGCGGCCGGGTCTCCTCGGGTCAACGTCAGCTGATCAGTTTTGCCCGGGCATTCCTGGCTGATCCCGCCGTGCTGATCCTGGATGAAGCGACGTCGTCGCTGGACATTCCCAGCGAACGCCTTGTACAGCAGGGCCTGCAGAAACTGTTGGGTAACCGGACCGCGCTAATCATCGCCCACCGCCTCTCGACGGTGGAGATCGCCGACCGCGTCCTGGTGGTGCACGACGGCGCGGTGGTCGAAGACGGAACACCTGCCGACCTCATCAGCGGCAACGGCCGGTTCGCGACCCTGCATGCCGCGTGGCGGGACTCGCTGGTCTAACCGGTTAGTCTGAAGCAGGATTCTCCGTTATCCTTGAGAGGTTGCTTTCACGGATACGTAGAACTTTCACCGATGAGTTAGTACGGATACGTTGAACAGCAGAATCGGGGTGTGGCGCAGCTTGGTAGCGCGCGTCGTTCGGGACGACGAGGCCGCAGGTTCAAATCCTGTCACCCCGACCATTCAGCAAAGAAGGCACCACCTACTGGTGGTGCCTTCTTTCGTTCGTCCTGCCCGGTCGCCATGCCAACCAGGCCTATCTGGTCAGGCCCTGGTTGGTCAGACGAAAGTCCGCCCGGTCAGCCGCTCGAATGCCTCGATGTACCGTGCACGGGTCTTCTCGACCACCTCGGCGGGCAGCGCCGGAGGTTCCGAGACCCGGTCCCAGCCGGCCGCATCAGACGTGAGCCAGTCCCGGACGAACTGCTTGTCGAAGGAGGGCTGCGCCTTCCCCGGAGAGTACAGCGCGGCATCCCAGAACCGGGAAGAGTCGGGCGTCAGGACCTCGTCACCGAGCGTGACCTCTCCCGAACTCGACATCCCGAACTCCACCTTGGTGTCGGCCACGATGATGCCGCGGTCACGCGCAATGGACTCCGCCCGCGAGTAGATGTCGAGCGTCAGGGAACGCAGCTTCGCGGCGAGGTCATCTCCCACCATCATGACGACGGCGTCGTAGGTGATGTTTTCGTCGTGCTCCCCCACTTCGGCCTTCGCCGACGGGGTGAACAGCGGCGTCTCGAGCCGCGACCCGTCCACCAGGCCCTCGGGCAACGGCAACTCGCATACGGTGCGCGAAGCGTTGTACTCCTGCAGGCCCGAGCCGGTGAGGTAACCGCGCGCGATGCACTCCACCGGGTACATCTCGAGCCGCTGGCAGATCATGGCCCGCCCTGCGACTTCTGCGGGAACGTCGGTGGACAGGACGTGGTTGGGGATGCCCGACAGCTGCTCGAACCACCACAGGCTCAGCTGGGTGAGGACACGCCCCTTGTCGGGGATCTCCGATGACAGCACGAAGTCATAGGCGCTGATCCGGTCGCTGGCGACCACCAGCACGCGGTCGTCCTCGCCCGTCTCGGGCTCGTACAGGTCACGGACCTTCCCGGAGTAGATGTGCCGCCAACCGGCCAGTTCCTGCACCATGGCTACGCCCCGCCCGTCGTTGTGCTCGCCTGTGAAACGACGACGTCGCCGCTGGCCGCTTTCGCCGCGATATCCGTACGGTACTGCCCGCCTTCGAGCTCAAGGCGCCCGACGCCGTCGTACGCTTTGCCCCTCGCCTCCGCGAGATCCTTTCCCAGCCCGACGACGGCGAGTACGCGCCCGCCCGCGGACACGACCGAGCCGTCCCCGGCCAGTGCGGTACCGGCGTGCAGCACGTGCACGCCCTCCAGCGCGGACGCATCCTCCAGCCCGCGGATCGGATCCCCGGTGCGCGGGGTGTCCGGGTAATCGGCCGAGGCCAGTACGACGGCGACAGCTGATTCAGGGGACCAGTGCAGGTTATCCACGTTCCCAAGTTCACCCTTCGCAGCCGCGAGGAGGACGCCTCCCAGCGGGGTCTTCAGCCGGGCGAGTACGGCCTGGGTCTCGGGGTCGCCGAACCGCGCGTTGAACTCGATGACGCGCAGCCCGCGGGAGGTCAGCGCAAGACCGCAGTAGAGGACACCGGTGAACGGGGTGCCGCGGCGGGCCATTTCGTCGATAGTGGGTTGCGCAACGCGCTCGATGACCTCGTCGACGAGGCCGGCGGGGACCCACTCCAGCGGAGAGTACGCCCCCATGCCGCCGGTGTTCGGGCCCTCGTCGTTGTCGAAGATGCGCTTGAAGTCCTGCGCCGGTGCAAGCGGGACCACGGTGGAACCGTCCGAGAGCACAAAGAGGGACACCTCGGGTCCGTCGAGGTACTCCTCGATGACCACGGAACCGCCGGCGTCGAAGCATGCCTGCGCATGCTCAAGGGCGATGGTGCGGTCAGAGGTAACAACCACTCCCTTGCCCGCGGCCAGGCCATCGTCCTTGACAACGTAGGGGGCGCCGAAGGCATCCAGTGCTTCTTCAGCCTCAGCGGCGGTCGAAGCGACCTTCGCCATCGCCGTTGGAACCGAGGCTGCGGCCATGACCTGCTTCGCGAACGCCTTCGACGCCTCGAGCTGCGCGGCGGCCTTCGTCGGTCCGAAAACGGAGATACCAGCTTCGATCAGCGCATCCGCCACGCCGGCAGCCAGAGGCGCTTCCGGTCCGATGACCACGAGATCCGAACCCAGGCGATTGGCGAGCTCCGTGACCGCGACGGGATCGTTCGCGTTGATGGCGCAAACCGGCACGTCCTGGGCGATTCCGGCGTTCCCGGGAGCAGCGTGCACCTCGCTCACGAAAGGATCGGCCAGGAGCGCTCGGACAATGGCGTGTTCGCGGCCTCCGGGGCCAATCACAAGAACCTTCACAGTAGTTCAGGGTACTGGGTTCCTCCTATGCCCAACTACCGCGCGGGGCTACTGTGAATGCAGTGTGAAGCTGCACGCACCGCCCGCGGGCTTCACCCGACCAATACAGCGGGCCCGTCTCTCCGAACCCTCAGTATGAAAGCCGTTCGCACGTCCAGTCGTAGCGCCCCGTCGCTCAAAGCCCTCCCGATGCTTGCCGGAATCCTCGCGGCGGGGTTGGTGCTGGGCGTCGCCGAACTGGTCGGGGCGTTCTTCTCTTCCAGATCAGCGCCGCTGATCGCGCTGGGGTCCACCTTCATCGACTTCACGCCGTCCTGGCTGAAGGACTTCGCGATCGACACCTTCGGCACCAATGACAAGGCAGCACTGTTCGTCGGCATGGCGGTCACCATCGTCGTCCTCGCTGCGATCCTCGGCTACCTCGCCTGGCGACGCTGGATCCTGGGTGTCGCCGGTGTCCTGGTCATGGGCGCGGTGATGGTTGCCGCCGTGATCTCCCGTGCCGGCGCTGCATCGCAGGATGCTGTGCCGTCCATCATCGGCACGCTGGCAGGGCTGGCCGCGCTCCGGTGGATGATTCGGATGCTGCACCGCACCTCCCCCATCGTCGACACCAACGATGACGGCGCCTTCAGTACCGGCGGATCCCACTCTGTTGGGGGCAAGGCCGGCGTCAGCAGGCGCGGGTTCTTCGCAGCGGCGGGGGTCACCGCCGTGGTCGCTGCCGCTGCGGCAGTTGGCGGCGCCGTCGTCAGCGGAGTGCGCAACACCGTGAATGTGGCCCGGGAGCGCCTGAGCTTCCCGGCACCGGCCAGTCCCGCGCTGCCGGTGCCGGCAGGGGTAGACGTTGACCTGTATGGAGTTGACCGTTGGCTCACTCCCAATTCCGAGTTCTACCGCATCGACACGGCCCTGCAGGTGCCCACCATCGACGTCGACACCTGGGAACTACGCATTCACGGCATGGTCGAGGAGGAAGTCCGGGTGACGTTCCAGGACCTGCTCGACTCAGAGCTGATCGAACGGCACATCACGCTCACCTGCGTCTCCAACCCGGTGGGTGGGGAATTGGCGGGCAATGCCAAATGGCTCGGCTATCCCATCCGCAAACTTCTCGAGCGCGCCCGTCCCACCGACGGCGCGGACATGGTCCTCTCCACGAGCACGGACGGCTTCAGTGCCTCAACTCCCCTGCCGATCCTGCAGGATGACCGTGATGCCATCCTTGCTGTTGCCATGAATGACGAGCCGCTCCCCCTCGAACACGGCTACCCCGTGCGCATGGTTGTTCCGGGACTCTACGGATACGTATCCGCGACCAAGTGGGTCGTGGACCTCGAAGTGACCCGGTTCGCGGACGCCACCGCCTACTGGACCGACCGCGGCTGGTCCGAGCGCGGTCCCATCAAGACGCAGTCCCGCGTCGAGGTTCCGCGGGCTTTCGCGAAGGTCCCCGCAGGAACTGCCCGGGTGGGCGGCACTGCCTGGGCGCAGCACCGCGGCATCGAAAGGGTGGAGGTGCAGATTGACGACGGCCCGTGGGAAGAGGCCACCCTCGCCGCCGAGTACACCGTGGACACCTGGCGCCAGTGGTCGCATGAAGTCCAGCTTGAACCGGGCTCGCACCAGATCCGCTGCCGTGCCTATGACGTCGAGGGCGTGCAGACGGAGGAGCGCGCAGACACTGTTCCGGACGGCGCCTCGGGCTGGCACACTGTCCAGTTCACCGCGGAGTAGCGTTCCTTACAACAACACTAGGCTTGTGCCCACCGGATGACCGTTCTCTCCGGTGGGCATGAGGTACATATGCGCAATACTGGAACCATGCCCTCCACCTTCACCTCCTCCAGCGCGGTTGACCTCGCGGTCCTGGAGCGTAACGGCTTCATCGAATCCCGCCACATCGGCTCTGCCGTAGTACTAGCGGCGGACGGCTCAATCGTCACTGAGCTCGGAGATGTGGATGCGCCGATCTTTCCCCGATCCACCCTGAAGCCCTTCCAAGCGCTCGCGGCAATGCAGGCGGGCGTACCGTTGCGGGGTGCGCAGGTGGCCCTGGCTGCCGCCAGCCATGTGGGCAGTCACGAACATATGGACGTGGTGCGGTCCATGTTGAGCGCAGCAGGAGTCACCGAGGACGACCTCCAGTGCCCGCCGGACTGGCCCCAGGACGAGGAAGCCCGCAACTGGCTCATCCGCGCCGACAAGGGCCGGCAGCGCGTGGCCTTCAACTGCTCCGGCAAGCACGCCGCGTTCCTCTGGGCCTGCACCGAGAACTCGTGGGACCACAAGACCTACCTCGACCGTGAGCACCCCCTGCAGCGGCGCATCGCCGAGGTCATCGAGGAGTACACCGAGGAAACCGTAGAGCACTGGGCCGTAGACGGCTGCGGTGCCCCGCTCGGTGCGGTGTCCCTGAAAGGCCTCGCCCGGGGCATCGGCAAGATCGCGAAGGCTCCTGGGGACAAGAACGCCGATGCCCGCGCAGCCACCATCGCGACGGCCATGCTTGATTACCCCTGGGCGGTCCACGGTCACGGCCGGGAGAACTCGATCGTCATGGAGGACCTCGGCATTCTTGCCAAAAACGGCGCCGAGGGTGTGCTTGTCATGGCTGCTCCGACCGGCGTCTCCATGGCCCTGAAAATCCTGGACGGAAACATCCGCGCGACCACCCTTGTTGGCCTAACCCTCCTCGCCGCGTCAGGTGCGCTAGAGGCCGAAGCGGTGGCGCCCGTGCTGGAGAAGGTTGTGCAGCCTGTGCTCGGCGGCGGCGTTCCCGTGGGCAAGCTTCGCCTGGCCGCTCCCGTCATGGCGCTGCTGGACTGACCATGGCACGACGGCGTATCCCTGCCGCAGCCGGAGACGCTGCGGTCCGCGCGGTAGCCGCCGGCAGTGCCGAGCGGACCGAACGAACGACGGCGGTGCGTTACTCCCTCGAAGAGCTCTCCGCCCGCGCACCAGGCAACAGCGTCGAGGTGCGGGTGCCGCCCCTCGGCGTGACGCAGTGCGTCGAGGGGCCCCGCCATACCCGGGGAACGCCGCCGAACGTCATCGAAACCGACGCGGAGACCTGGCTCGCCCTGATCACCGGGACGCTGGACTGGGCCGAGGCAGTCTCATCCGGGGCGGTACTGGCCTCCGGGCAGAGGGCCGACCTCTCAGCGCTCCTGCCACTCTTCCCGCAGATTCAGGCGCCGGACCCGTCATGATTCTGGAGCGTCCGCGGCCTGCCCTCCCCAACTTCCTGGTCCGGGGGGCACGGGGTGCGGTCTCCGCCGTCAGGCGCCAACCGGTCGAGGCCTGGGCTGTCGCCGGGATCATCACTGCCCTGTACACGGTTTTCTCCATTGCGCAATGGAACAGGTTCGACACGCCCTCCTGGGACCTCGGCATTTTCACCCAGCTCGCCAAGGCCTATGCCAGCCTGGATGCGCCCATCGTGCCGATCAAGGGCCACGGGTTCAACCTGCTCGGCGACCACTTCCATCCGCTGCTGATCATTCTGGGCCCGGTCTACGCGCTCTTTCCCTCCGGCCTGACCCTGCTCATCCTGCAGAACGTGCTCGTGGGCTGGTCGGTGCTTGTCATCACGCGCCTGGCCGTTCGGCACATCGGCCGACTGCCCGGACTGTTCCTCGGGGCGGCTTACGGTCTGTCCTGGGGCGTCCAGTCCGCCGTCGCTGTTCAGTTCCACGAAGTGGCGCTGGCTCTGCCGTTGCTGGCCCTGGCGTTGGAGGCCTACATCGAGGGACGGCTGCGCACCGCCGTCGTCGCGTGCGGCCTGCTGGTGTTCGTCAAGGAGGACATGGGACTGACCGTGTTCGCGTTCGGGCTGGTTCTCGCCTGGCGTTTCCGGGACCGCTACCGGGCCGGCCTGGCGCTGGCGCTCTGGGGCCTGGGCTGGCTGGTCCTGTCGGTGGGGCTCATCCTTCCGGCGCTGAACACGGGTGGCACGTACGACTACTCCGACCGCATCGACGTGGCCGCACTCCTGGCGAACCCGGTGGACACGCTCTTCATCATGCTGACCGCCGTGGAGAAGTACGAGACGCTGTGGCTCCTCCTGCTTGCCGGCGGCTTCCTGTTCCTCCGCTCCCCGCTCACGCTGGTGATGCTGCCCACCCTGATGTGGCGTTTCGCTGCGGAAAACCCGTCCTATTGGGGCCCGGACTGGCACTACAACGCGGTGCTGATGCCGGTCCTTTTCGGCGCGCTCGTGCATGCGATCCTCATTGCCCGCCGGAGCAGGCGAGGCTGGCTGCGTTCCTATAGTGCCGCCGTCGTACCTGTTGTGACGGTGGTGGCGTTCATGCTGCTTCCCGGCCAGCCGCTGGGAGCGCTGGCGAAACCCGAGACCTACCAGCAGTCACCACGCTGGGATGCTGCCCACCGGATGATGGACCGGATCCCTGCGGGCTCAACCGTGGAGTCCGGCGTGGTGCTCATGCCGTACCTGGTGCCGGAGACCGAGGTGTACTGGATCGGAAACGAGAATCCCCCGCCGGACTACCTCATCGTCGACGACCAGGACTGGAGCTGGGGCCCCACCCGCCCCACAAGCGCCGAGCAGCACGCGGAGGAGACCTATGCCGGTGAGAACTACACCCTGATCGTGAATGAGGCCGGATACCAGTTGGTCAAGCGCGAGACCTGATCCCGGTAGCCTTGAACCATGAGTTCGCAGCAGCATCCAGAGCGCCGTCAGGTCACCATCCGACGGGCCCCGAAGTTCGCCCCGTTCATGGGATTGGGAGCGCTGATCGGGTTCATCGCCGCGCTGATCGTGGCATACACCGGGCCGGCTGATCCGACCCTCACCCGCGAATCGGTCCTCGGGTTCTTCACCGTGGTCTTCGCCATCCCGGGCCTGCTGATCGGTGGCCTCATCGCGCTGCTGCTCGACCGGATCAGTGTGCGGCGCATGAAACAGGCGACGGCGGAGCGCACCGACGACGACGAGTGACATCGTGTGCGGCGGGAAAACGGGCACTATCACGCCGTGAGAGAATGGAGCAATGGTGCGCGGTGACGGAAAGCTTTCCCACGATCTTCTCCCCGGCGAAAAAGGACCCCAGGATGCCTGTGGCGTCTTCGGCGTGTGGGCCCCCGGCGAGGAAGTCGCCAAACTGACGTATTACGGGCTGTACGCCCTGCAGCACCGCGGCCAGGAGTCCGCGGGCATCGCCACGAGCGACGGCACCCGCATCAACGTCTACAAGGACATGGGGCTGGTCTCGCAGGTCTTCGACGAAGCCACCCTGAACACCCTCACCGGTCACATCTCGGTCGGTCATTGCCGCTACTCCACCACCGGCTCCTCCAATTGGGCGAACGCACAGCCCACGCTGGGCGCCACCGCCGTCGGCACCGTAGCCCTTGCCCACAACGGAAACCTCACCAACTCCGCCGACCTCTACCAGATGATCCTCGACCGCCAGGGCAAGCCTCGCAGCGGCGAGATGGCACAGGGCAATACTTCGGACACCGCCCTGGTCACCACCCTGCTGGCCGGCGATGACGGCCGGTCACTGGAAGACACCGCCATGGACCTGCTGCCTACCATCGAGGGCGCGTTCTGCTTCGTGTTCATGGATGAGGGCACGCTCTATGCCGCACGCGATGCCTACGGAGTTCGCCCGCTGGTGCTCGGCCGCCTGGAGCGCGGCTGGGTTGTTGCCTCCGAGCAGGCGGCACTCGCCACGGTAGGTGCCAGCTTCATCCGTGAGATCGAGCCCGGCGAGTTCATCGCCATCGATGAAAGCGGCGTACGCTCCCGCCGTTTCGCCCAGACAACATCGGCCGGCTGCGTTTTCGAGTACGTCTACCTCGCCCGCCCCGACGCCGCGATCGCGGGCCGCTCGGTGTATGACTCCCGCGTGGAGATGGGCCGCCAGCTCGCCCGGGAGAACCAGGCAGAGGCCGACGTCGTCATCCCCGTCCCTGAATCCGGTACCCCGGCCGCCGTCGGTTTCGCGGAAGAGTCCGGCATCCCGTTCGCGCACGGATTCGTGAAGAACGCCTACGTGGGGCGCACCTTCATCCAGCCCAGCCAGACGCTGCGCCAGTTGGGCATCCGGTTGAAGCTCAATGCGCTGGAATCGGTGATCCGCGGCAAGCGGATTGTCGTGGTCGACGATTCCATTGTTCGCGGCAATACCCAGCGCGCCGTCGTCCGTATGCTGCGTGAGGCCGGTGCGGCCGAGGTACACGTCAAAATTTCTTCGCCGCCGGTACGCTGGCCCTGTTTCTACGGCATCGACTTCGCGTCCCGCGCGGAGCTGATCGCCAACGGCGCTGCCGTCGACGAGATCAGCAAGTCCATCGGCGCTGACAGCCTCGCCTACATCTCCGAAGACGGCATGATCGAAGCCACCAGGCAGCCTCGGGAGCGGCTCTGCACCGCGTGCTTCACGGGCAACTACCCAATCGAACTGCCCGAGGAAGACCGGCGCGGCAAGAACCTTCTCGAGCGGGTCGATCCCGCGGAGAAGCCCGGAGCGACCGGGTGCGATCCGGGTCCCGGCAGTGAACTCGAAACCCTTCTGACCGAAGCTGACAAGAAAGAGCGGGTATGACCTCTTCTGACCCCATCACCTATGCAAGCGCCGGAGTAGACGTCGAAGCCGGCGACCGGGCGGTGGAGCTCATGAAGGACGCCATCAAGGCGACCCACTCCGCCAATGTGGTGGGCGGCGTCGGAGGTTTCGCAGGGCTCTATGACGTCTCCAAGCTGCTGACCTACCGCAAGCCACTGCTTGCCACCTCCACGGACGGCGTGGGAACCAAGGTTGCCATCGCGCAGGCCATGGACATCCACGACACCATCGGCTTCGACCTCGTGGGCATGGTGGTGGACGACATCGTGGTGGTCGGTGCAGAGCCCCTCTACATGACCGACTACATCGCCTGCGGCAAGGTCGTTCCCGAACGCATCGCCGCGATTGTGCGCGGTATCGCTTCGGCCTGTTCGGTCGCCGGCACGGCCCTGGTCGGTGGGGAGACCGCAGAGCATCCGGGCCTCCTGGGCGAACACGAGTACGACGTCGCCGGTGCCGCCACGGGCGTGGTGGAAGCGGACGCCCTGCTCGGCCCGGACCGCGTTCAGGAGGGGGACGTCATCATCGGCATGGCTTCCTCCGGCCTGCACTCAAACGGCTACTCACTGGTCCGACGCGTCATCAACCAGGCCGGCTGGGCGCTTGACCGGCAGGTGTCCGAGCTCGGCCGCACGCTCGGCGAGGAACTCCTTGAGCCGACGCGCGTGTATGCCTCCGACTGCCTGGATTTGGCCCGTGCCTTCCCCCTCGATTCCGACGGCGCCGTGCACGGCTTCAGCCACGTCACCGGCGGTGGCCTCGCTGCTAACCTTGCCCGGGTGCTTCCCCGGGGGCTTGAGGCGACCGTGGATCGTTCCACCTGGTCCCTCCCGCCCGTCTTCAGTCTGGTCTCCGAACTCGGCAGCGTTCCGCTGCCGGACCTGGAGCGGACGCTGAACCTCGGCGTCGGGATGGTTGCGGTGGTCTCCGCTGCCGGCGCTGACGACGCCGTCGCTCGGCTCAATGAGCGTGGCGTCCCGTCCTGGGTCATGGGCCAGGTTGGAAGCGCGTCCGGCGAGAGCACCGATGGCCCGGACTATGTGCAGGGCGCCAAGGGCGTTGACGGCGGCGCGGTACGGCTGGTCGGCGCGTACGCCTCCTAGGTTCAACACGCAAAAGTGCCGGGAAGGTGCAGAATCGTGGGGATCAACCCACGATCCTGCACCTTACCGGCACTTTTGGCTCAACGGTTCGCTGTCAGGTGTGCTGACCGCGGGCACAACAAGAACCAGCGGCCTGACAAAGTATGTCCTGGCCGCTGGTTCTCAACGTATTAAGCGAGCGCTCAGCTCTGCGAGAAGGGGAATTAACCGATACGGCGAGTGCCGCCGTCGTCCTCTTCATCATCAAACTGGTCTGCGTATTTATCCTCGTACGCCGAATAATCCGGCTCAACCGGATCATCATGGCGTGAGGCGCGACTACCGGGGCCTGTGAGCTCACGCTGCAGCGCCGAGTAGTCTGTGGCCGGGCTGAAGTACTTCATGTCCCGTGCCTGCTTGGTGGCTTTCGCCTTCTGACGGCCGCGCCCCATGGCGTGACCCCCTTTTGTGCGTCGATCCGGAGGTGGTCGCTTTGGCCTTGGAAATAAAGGTGGAGCGAGGCCCCGGAGTATCCGGTCAATGTGTCGTACGTATAGATTACATGGTTTCTCAGGCACCAACGCCCGGACCGCCCGCGCGGTTCCCGCAACATGTCACAGGATCGGCGCACGCCATGCGGGAAAGTACCATTGTTGGCTAGAGTCGTGGGGTGATTTGGACCAGATGTCAGCCCACCGCAGTGGTGGGCACGCGAGGGGGCAGTTCTCTATGAGCGATCAGCCGGACAAGCCGGAGGACGGCGATTCCGCACCGGGTGAGCCGCCGGTACCGGAGCCGGAACTGCTCAAGGCCGAGGAGGTCCGCCTCTCCGACCCCGATGTGTCCGACGACGCCGTCGAGCCGACCCTCAGCACCTCCGCCGATGAGGTCCGCCTGACCGAACCTTCCCTTGGGGCGGCCGAGATCAGCGACGACGCCGCCGAAGCCGCCTCCCTGGACGAAGCCGCAGCTGAGGCCGAGTCTGTTGCCAGGGAAGCCGAAAACGTCGGCACCCTGATCAGTGGCCCTCGACCCGCCAATGACCCGGCTGAGGCTGCGGCACCAGCGGGCACTGCACCCGCCGGCGGCGCTGCGGGCGATGCTGCCGGGGATGCGGCGCGCGAGCCGCAGGAGTCGGCCGAGCCAACACCCCTCGTCGCACCAAACGTTCCCGTGCCGCACGATTCCGCACCAGAGGCAGCCACAGACGGGGAGGGCTCAGACGTGGCACACGGTTCGAGCGACGCTTCCGACGCCGCCGAGACCCCCGCCGATGACACCGCCGGCCAGGGGCTGACGAGCTATGCCGCGGGCGACGCACCCACCTGGATCGGGCAGAACGCCGATCAGTCCCGCTGGGATGAGCTGTTCCAGGTCGGGCAGTCCCCAGCCGCGGGAGAACCGGCCCATCCGGATGCTCCCTCGGATCCCGACGATACGTCCGAACCGGAGACGCCCCCCGAAGCCGAGAAGCTTGAGCCGGAGGGGCCCCCATCGGCCGCTGCTCCCGACGCACCCTGGACGTCAGCCGCTCCGGACGCACGCTGGGCAGCTCCTACCCCGCCTCCCTCCGAGCACGCCCCGGGAATGGCGGCATCGCCGGTTGGCGGACCCTACGGTCTTCCGCCCGCCGGCCCGGACGAGGCCGCGCCTACCCGCATCCGTGCGCGATCCGCGAGAAGCGCTCCCCGCCGATCCAACCGGAAGTTGTTGATTACTCTCGGTGTGGTCGGCCTTGCGGTGTTAGCCCTGCTGATCTTCGCCATCATGAACATCGTCAATGCGCTGCGGTCCGATGACCCGGGCGCCGAGGCATCCTCCAGCACCACCCCAGGCGCTGACGGAATCATTGCCGAGAACATCTCACCGCTTGACCTTGAGTCGGGCGCCTGCGTTCTCGGTTTTGACTCGGCGGATGTCAGTGCGGACGTCACGACCGTCACCTGCACCACCCCCCATAACGCCCAGCTGCTCGCGACCACCAGCCTGCCTGATGATGCGGACTTCCCCGGGGAAGCCGCACTGAATGCGAGCGGCGATGAACTGTGCAACTCGGTGCCGATCGACCAGAACGCGGCGGCAGATTTCCCGAACCTCACGCTCACCCAGGTCACTCCCACCACGGGCACCTGGGCGGACGGTGACCGGCGTATCGACTGCTTCGTGGTATCTGACGAGGGGAACGTCATCACGGACAGTCTCCTCGCGGAGTAGCCCCTTATGGGCCGCTCCGCGAGGAGTCCGGCTACGCGGTGACGGTTGCCACAGCGAGGCCTTCTGTGCTGTCAGCGGCCCGATCAACGCGCACCTTGTCGCCGTCGTTGATTGCGCCGGACAGCAAACCTCGGGCAAGGCGGTCTCCGATCTCACGCTGGACCAGTCGGCGAAGCGGCCGGGCGCCGTACGCCGGATCGAAACCGGTGAGCGCAAGCCACTCCCGCGCGGCGTCCGTGACGTCGAGCGTGAGCCGGCGCTCCTGGAGTCGGGCGGCAAGGGACTGTACCTGCAGGTCCACGATCCGTGAGAGCTCCTCAATGCTCAGCGCATCGAACATGATGACGTCGTCGAGCCGGTTGAGGAACTCGGGCTTGAAGCTGACGTTCACCACCGACATGACCGCATCCCTGCGGGCAGACTCGTCCAGCGTCGGGTCGACCAGGAACTGGGATCCGAGGTTGGACGTCATCACGAGGATGACGTTGCGGAAGTCCACGGTCCGGCCCTGGCCATCGGTGAGCCGACCGTCGTCGAGCACCTGCAGGAGGATGTCAAAAGCCTCTGGATGCGCCTTCTCGACCTCATCAAGCAGCACCACGCTGTACGGACGGCGCCTCACCGCCTCTGTGAGCTGACCGCCTTCCTCGTACCCGACGTAGCCGGGAGGTGCACCCACCAGCCGCGCCACTGCATGCTTCTCCGAGTACTCCGACATATCGATGCGGATCATGGCGCGCTCATCATCGAACAGGAAGTCCGCGAGCGCCTTGGCAAGCTCGGTCTTGCCGACGCCGGTGGGGCCAAGGAACAGGAAGGAACCGGTGGGTCGGTCCGGATCCGAGATACCTGCGCGGGCACGCCGGACGGCGTCGGAGACGGACGCTACTGCCTTCTTCTGGCCGATCAGGCGGTTTCCGAGGTTCTCCTCCATGTGCAGCAGCTTCTGGCTCTCGCCCTGCAGCATCCGGCCGGCAGGAATGCCCGTCCACGCCGAGATGACCTCCGCGATGTCCGACGCGGTGACCTCTTCCGCGACCATCAGCTCGGGTGAATCAGCAGATCCTTGCTCCTCAGCCTGGGCGGCCTCGAGCTCGCGCTGCACGTGCGGGATCTCGCCGTAGAGAATGCGGGAAGCTGTCTCCAGGTCACCATCACGCTGTGCCCGGTCAGCCTGCGAGCGCAGCTCATCCAGCGACGCCTTCAGGTCGCCCACCCGGTTCAGACCAGCCTTCTCCGCCTCCCAGCGCGCGTTCAGCGCGGCAAGCTGTTCCTTGCGGTCAGCCATGTCGGCGCGCAGCGCCTCAAGGCGCTCCACGGACGCTTCATCGGTTTCCCCTTCGAGGGCCAACTCTTCCATGGTCAACCGGTCGACGGCGCGGCGTAGCTGGTCGATCTCCTCCGGCGCGGAGTCAATCTCCATCCGCAGCCGGGACGCGGCCTCGTCCACCAGGTCGATTGCCTTGTCCGGGAGCTGCCGCCCGGTGATGTAGCGGTTGGACAGTGTGGCTGCGGCCACGAGTGCCGAGTCGGCGATGGATACCTTGTGGTGGGCCTCGTAGCGCTCCTTGAGCCCACGGAGAATGCCAATGGTGTCCTGAACGCTGGGCTCCCCGACATAAACCTGCTGGAACCGGCGTTCCAGCGCCGCGTCCTTTTCGATGTTCTCGCGGTACTCGTCGAGGGTCGTAGCGCCGATCAGGCGCAGCTCGCCGCGGGCGAGCATGGGCTTGAGCATGTTACCGGCGTCCATGGAGCCCTCCGAGGCGCCGGCACCGACGACGGTGTGCAGCTCATCGATGAAGGTGACGATCTGACCGTTGGACGCCTTGATCTCCTCAAGCACTGCCTTGAGCCGTTCCTCGAATTCGCCGCGGTACTTGGCTCCCGCAATCATCGAGCCGAGATCCAGGCTGATGAGGGTCTTCCCGCGCAGGGACTCCGGCACATCCCCGGCGACCATGCGCTGGGCGAGGCCCTCCACGACGGCGGTCTTACCGACACCGGGTTCACCGATCAGCACAGGGTTGTTCTTGGTACGGCGCGAGAGCACCTGCACCACGCGCCGGATTTCCGTGTCGCGGCCGATCACCGGATCCAGCTTGCCGGAGCGGGCGATCTCGGTCAGGTCCACGCCAAACTTCTCCAAAGCCTGGAAGGTGTTCTCCGGATCGGGGCTGGTGACCCGCCGGTCCCCCCGCACTCCGGGAAGCGCGGCGAGGAGCGCCTCGCGGGAGGCACCTTCCTCACGCAGGATCCTGCCTGCGGCACCTGAATCAGCGGCGATGCCGAGCAGGAGGTGTTCGGTGGAGACGTAGGAATCGCCCAGCGACTCGGCCTCTTGCTGCGCGGCGGTAATCACCTGCAGCATAGGCCGCGAGAACTGGGCCTGAGCCACGGAAGAACCCGACGACGACGGAAGCGCCTTGATCGCCGCGCTTGCCTTAACGCTCACGCTGTCCGCGCTGACACCTGTTGCCGACAGCAGAGCCACGGCAACGCCGTCACGCTGGTCCATCAGCGCTTTCAGCGTATGGGCCGGCTCCACCTGGGGGTTGCCCGCGGTGGAGGCATTCATGGCGGAAGCGGACAGGGCTTCCTGGCTTTTGGTGGTGAATTTGGTGTCCATGCTGGCCTCCCTGCAGTGGAATGACGACTAACAGCGGAATTTGTGATTAAGTTGAGTGTACTACGCTCAACTTTAGTCCTGTAGGCAGCCTGGCTGTTTTTCACTTCAGGCGAACCTGAGCATGCCGCGGTGGGGCTCAGGCTTCCCTGCCTTTCGACACCCAGTTCGGATCAGCGCTTCGCTCCCCCACCACGAGGTCGGCGGCCGCGTCCAGCACGTCACAGTCAGATTCAGAAAGCGTGATCGAGGCGGCGCCCACGTTCTCGTCGATGCGCTCCGGCCTGCGGGTGCCGGGAATCGGCACCACGGGCAAACCAAACTTCGAGCCCTGCACTGCCAGCCAGGCGAGCGCCACCTGGGCGGCGGTGGCACCCGCTGCGGCGGCCACCGACTGCACAGCTTCCACCACCGCGGCATTGGCCTGCAGGGCGTCTGCGCTGAACCTGGGCACCCGATGGCGGAAGTCACCCTCGGACAACGACTGCGCCTGCACGGTCCCGGTCAGGAAACCCCGGCCAAGCGGCGAGTAGGGCACGAATCCGACACCTAGTTCGGCGGCTGCGGGCACCACGCGTCCTTCAACATCCCGGCTCCAGATCGACCACTCGCTCTGCACGGCGGCAATGGGATGGACAGCATGGGCAGCGGCAAGTTCGTCCGCGGTGACCTCGGACAGGCCGAGGAAACGCACCTTGCCGGCGGCCACGAG
>NZ_JAPSHV010000199.1 GCF_031179385.1 Arthrobacter sp.
GTGCCGCCGCTGTGAAGGGACCGCCGGGCCGCCGCGAGCACGTCCACCGGGTAGGGCAGATCGTGGATGCATTCGAAGGCGAAGACCACGTCGAACTGCTGCTCGGGCATTCCGGCGGCGTCGACCACCTGGAACCGGGCGGTGCTATCGACACTTGAGGCGTTGCTGTTGGCCAGCTCGATCGATGCCTGGTCAATGTCAAACCCCGTGATCTGGGCCGTAGGGAATGTTCGGGCGAGTGCGATGGTGGACCAACCGGCCCCACAGCCGATGTCGGCGACGGACGCTCCCTCCCCATGCAAGCGAGCCACCAGGTCCGGCGCCTGCCGCAGCGCACCGGCGAGTTCGTGCTCGAACCAGGGCCGGTTCATGTCCGCCTGGGATTCCCGCGCGTCCTCGCCAAACTCGGACCAGCCGACACCCGTACCCTCCCGGTACGCGGCCTGAAGCGCCGGAAGCTGCACCGCCGCACCCGCGATCATCCTTGCCAGCGGGGCAAGGTAGTTAAGGCTGGTGGAATCGGTCAGTACCTCCGCCGCCCCGGCAGGCAGCGTGAAGCGGCGGGCGTCGCCGTCGTCGTTTGCGGTCAGCAGGCCTGTGATGGCCTGCTGCTCGAGCCATTCGCGTGCATACCGCTCAGAGGTACCGGTGCGCTCCGCGAGTTCGGTGGACGAAGCAGGACCGTCTGATGCCAGGGCGTTGTACCAGCCGAGCCGATCGCCGAGGTGGATGGCAAGCACGTCCATGGTGCCGAGGGCCGCGTTGAACACGCGCTCGGCAACGGCCTCTGCGTCAGGTTCGGAAGCCACGTTTCCTCCGTGATTGAGGTTCGTTTGAACCTAGGATGGACCCGCGGGAACTGGCTGACAAGGAGGAGTTGCAGCCCTATGTTCGGGGCGGACGATAAGGAGTATCTTGAGCCAATGAAACACTTACGAATTGCGGCCAGCGCACTCCTGGCGTCGGGTCTCGTTGCGGGTTCGTCCATTCTGCCAGCGTCGGCAGGCGACCGCGGATCTCTCGACTATGTCGCCCTTGGCGACTCGTACGCGGCCGGTGTCGGGGCCGGCTCCCTCGGAGTCTGCGGCCAGTCTCCGCTCGGATATCCCGGCTTACTGGATGA
This sequence comes from Arthrobacter sp., assembly GCF_031179385.1. Lineage (GTDB taxonomy): Bacteria > Actinomycetota > Actinomycetes > Actinomycetales > Micrococcaceae > Arthrobacter_D. The sequence goes on from NZ_JAPSHV010000199.1 coordinate 1,124, forward strand.
GCGGAAGCAGATTGAGCTGACGGTCAATGCGACCTGCGGCGGCGACACCGTGGCGGCGGTCTTTGGCGAACTCGGCGCCCTCGATGCCGGTACTGAGTTGGTGACGCTGACGGTCGGCGGCAACGATGTCCAATACCTCAACATCATTTCTCTCTGCGTTCAGAGCCCTAACACCTGCGAGCAGACCGTGAACGGGGCGCTATTCCTTGCCCAGCGTGATCTCGCCCCCGCGTTGGCGGCGCTGTACCGCAACATTGCGACTGCGGCTCCGAACGCCGAGGTAGTGGTGACGGGCTACCCGCATCTGTTCTCACCGGAATTCGGTAACGCGATCACACTTCCCATCATCAATCCGGCTACCGGCCAGCCGTTTACCCTCAGTACCGCCGAGCAACAAACACTCAACGACGGCACGGACGTGCTCAACGAGATCATCCGGACTCAGGCGACACTTGCCGGCTTCACCTACGTCGACGTCGTCAAGCGGTTCGACAAGCACGGTCTCGGTTCACCGCAGCCGTGGATCCAGCCCTTCACGGACCCGAGCGCCCTCCACCCCAACGCTAAGGGCTACAAGAACGGGTACCTTCACGAGATCCGGAACGCCCTCAACTAGGAACTATTTCACCGTAATGATCGCCTGCACCGGCGTGTGGTCCGAGGGCCACGCGCCGTTGTAGCGCGTGGTGTTGATGCCCATCTCGCACACGGTGACTTCCGCGTTCACCATCAGCCAGTCAATCCGCTTGCGCCCCTGCTTCGGGGCGCGGTAGTGCGGAAAAGTTCCCCACAGCTCAGTCAGCCGCTCCTGCGCTGCGTCCCAGGCATCGGCGAGCACCTCGCCGCTGGTCAACACTTCGTAGGGCTGCGACGCCGCGCCGGTATTAAAGTCACCCATGACGACGACGGCGCCCTCCGTCCGCGCTACAAGAGACCGGATTGCCTCCGCCGACCGCTGGCGGGACTTTCGTGACATGTGGTCCAGGTGGGTATTGACGGCGGTCAGTTCTTTACCCGTGGCGCGATCCCGGAAGCGACCGGTCACGACAATGCGGGGGATGAGATTTCCCCAGTCGTTGGAGCCGGGCCTGTCCGGGGTGTTAGAGAGAGCGTCCTGGTCCCAGTCAAGGAGCTCGAGGCGGTCGGCGTCGTAGACAATCGGGCATTGCTCACCGTCGCCGTCGGCGTTGCGGCCTCGGCCGATACTGCTGTAATGCTCACCGAGGCCTTCAAGGATCGCGGGCAACTGGTCAGGAAGGGCTTCCTGAACGCCAAGGATGGTGGGTTGCTCGGCCGAAAGCAGGCGGCGGACCAGTGGTTCCCGGCGTCCCCAGAAATCATGGCTCCATGGGTTCACGTGAGCCACCCGGCGCCGGATGTTGTAGGTCATGATGTGCAGCTGGGGCGCCTCAACAGGTCCGATCAGTGGCTTGTCTGCTAGGGCGGTCCGCTCACTCATGAAAAAACCATAGTCCTTTTGGCCCTCGCGCGGGCCGGCTATTTCAGTCGTCCCAGGTGAAGAAGCCCTGACCGGCCTTTCGTCCCAGTTCCCCGCGTGCCACTTTCTCCCGCAGGATCTGCGGCGGTTCGAACCGCTCCCCCAGCGTAGACGCAAGGTACTCGGCGATCCCGAGCCTGACGTCCAGCCCGACGATGTCGGTGGTCCTCAACGGGCCGACCGGATGTTTGTAGCCAAGCACCATCGCCGTATCGATGTCCTCGGCAGAAGCAACGCCCTCCTCGACCATGCGCATCGCTTCCAGCGCGATCGCTACGCCAAGGCGCGAGCTGGCAAAACCCGGCGCGTCCCTGACCACAACTGGCGTTTTTCCCAGCGCTTCGGTCCACCCGCGCGCCAGTTCCGCGAGTTCCGCAGAGGTTTTGGGCGCCAGCACCACCTCAATGAGCGTCGAGGCGGGCACCGGATTGAAAAAGTGCAAACCGCAGA
>NZ_JAPSHV010000200.1 GCF_031179385.1 Arthrobacter sp.
GTCTTCGTCACTGTGCCGGTGATGACTCTGCTCGGGGGAGACGAACCTGCCGAGCTGGACGGCTATGGGCCGATCGATGCGGACACCGCGCGGAAATTGGCCGGACATGCGCCGTCGTTCACCCGGTTACTCACTCATCCGGAAAGCGGAGCGGTGATGTCAGTTGGCAGGACCAGGTACAAGCCGCCGAAGGACCTGCAGGATTGGGTGAGGGTGCGGGACAAGACGTGTCGGCATCCGGGGTGTAGTCGGGTGGCTTCGGCATGCGAGATCGACCACACGATTCCCTGGTCGCAGGGTGGAGAAACCCGTGCCGCCAACCTTGCTGCCCTGTGCAAGAAGCACCACATGTTCAAGACGATGGGCTTCTGGAGGCACAGTCAACCACACGAGGGCACGATGCTTTCCACATCGTTCGCTGGGAAGACCTACACGACGCTGCCCGAACCGTTCGTTCACCGTGCGCAGGTGCCGCCACCGTTCTGAGATTTCGAAGTGTGCTGCGCGCATTCTGGGATCAAGCGTGCCTTGCCCGCTACGCTAAGCCAGCAAGCGTGCCTTGCCCGCTACGCTAAGCCAGGTGGCGGCTAACGGAAATGAACCCCGGACATCGATCGGCCGGTCCCTTGCGCGAGTCCTCCTGGGGCTGTTCCTCATCACGGCGGGAACGGCCCACCTCACTGCTGCGCGTTCGGAGTTCACCGCACAGGTTCCCTCCTGGCTTCCGCTGGATGCCGACGCCGTCGTTGTGGGTTCCGGTGTCATCGAACTGGCCCTCGGGGTAGCGCTGATCGTCCTAAAGCGGCGCAGGGTTCTTGTCGGCTGGCTGGCAGCGGCCTTCTTCCTTGTGATCTTTCCCGGCAATATTGCCCAGTACGTAGAGGGCGTTGATGCCTTTGGCCTGACGACCGACCGAGCTAGGTTCATCCGCCTCTTCTTTCAGCCCGTGCTTGTGCTGTGGGCGCTCTGGTCTACCGGTGCCTGGCGCGACCGACAGTTGCTACGCTCAACCAAGTGACCACCAACGCCATTGACGGCATCCCGACGACACCACGATCGGACGTGGCGTTGTGGACCTAAGCGTGGTCATTGCGCTCTTGGGCGCGGTCATCCTCATCGGGATGGGCTCTGTCTTCCGGCACAAATTCATCACCGCCGCCGACTTCTGGTCAGGACTCGAAAAGCTCGTCTACTTCGTACTCCTCCCGTCCCTGCTCGTCACCGGCCTCGCCGAAGCCGACTTCGCCCTTCTCGAACCAGGTCCAATCGTCCTGGTGCTGGCATCATCCGCGCTGTTCTCATCGCTGCTCGCCTACGGACTGCGCCGCCCCGCGGCCGGCCACAACGGTCCGGCCTTCACATCCGTCTTTCAAGGCATCGTCCGCTTCAACACGTACATTGGAGTTACGACGGCAGCGGCCCTCTTCGGCTCCGACGGCATCGCCATCGCTGCCCTCGCTACCGCAGTCCTGATACCACTGGTGAACCTGGCATCGACTGTCGCACTCGCACATCACGGACATCACAAACTGCGGGGGAGGGCCCTACTCCGCGCAGTGTTCCTCAACCCGCTCATCCTGGCTTGCCTTATCGGCCTCGCCGCAAACCTGATCGGGTCAGTACCAGCAGTCTCCAGCGTGCTCGAGATGCCGATACCGGCCGGCGTCGTACAGCTTCTCGCAGCTGTCCTGGGGCTGCTCGGCGGAGCCGCCCTGCCGATTGGGCTCATCTGCGTCGGCGCCGGCCTCCACGGACGACTCTTCCCACGTGAATCCCTCCGGCCGGTCCTGGCCGCCATCCTGTTGCGCTTCCTTCCGGTGCCCGCCGCAACACTGGGACTGTGTCTGCTCATCGGATTCAGCGGACCGGCCGCCGTCGTCTGCGTAGTCTTCCAGGCACTCCCGACCGCCACCAGTTCCTACGTCTTCGCCCGACGACTCGGAGGCGACGCCGCCCTCATGGCACAGATCACCGCCGCCCAGACTGTCCTGTCCGGGATAGCCCTGCCAGCCTGGATCCTCATCGCACTGGCGGTCCTGCTGTAGGGACGTGAAGGACGGAGGTCGCTAGGATCAGCTCATGGATGCCAGTGAAGCCGTGACCAGTAAAGCAGCTGAGACCACCCTCGTCACCCTCGGCGATATTGAAGCCGCCGCGGAACGCATCAGCGACCTGGTTCTCCGAACGCCAATCATCCAGCTGCCACACCCGCGACGCCCGGATGACCTTCTCCACTGCAAGGCCGAGTCCCTGCAACCCACCAGCGCCTTCAAACTGCGCGGCGCCTACAACACCATCGCCCAAGTGCTCGACCAGGCTCGCGAACACGGTATCGTCGCCCAATCCTCCGGCAACCACGCCCGGGCCGTGGCCTGGGTCGCACACCGACTCGGTCTGCGAGCGATCATCGTGATGCCCGAGGCAGCTCCACGGACAAAGATCGACGCCGTCCGCGCACTCGGCGCCGAAGTCCAGGTAGTGCCGTCCCGTCTGCGCGACGTCCGAGCCCACGAACTCGTAGCCCAGCACGGGTATATTCACATTCCGCCCTACGACGACCCACGCATCATCGCCGGACAGGGGACAGTCGGCCTCGAGATCGTGCAACAACTGCCCGACGTCGACACCGTCCTCGTCCCGATCTCCGGCGGCGGGCTTATCTCCGGTATAGCGACGGCGGTGAAAGCACTCAAGCCTGAAGCCCGCGTAGTCGGTGTCGAACCCGAGCTGGCAGCTGACGCCGCCGAAAGCTTCCGTGAAGGCCGACGCATCACGTGGGAGCAGGACCTGACCTACCGCACCATCGCCGACGGCTTACGCACCCCGGCCCTCGGCGTACACCCGTGGGAACATGTGAAGCGCTACGTGGATGACATCATCACCGTCACCGAAGAACAGATCTTCGCTGCAATGCGGCACCTCACCCTCGCCGGCAGGCTTGTGGTGGAGCCGTCCGGTGCAGTCGCTACCGCAGCCTGGATGCACGACCTCGTTTCCAGCCAGAACGACGGCGGCACGGTGGCCGCCGTCGTCTCCGGCGGATCGGTTGATCCCGCCCTT
>NZ_JAPSHV010000084.1 GCF_031179385.1 Arthrobacter sp.
GCCGGGCTGTCCCTCGACCGTTGCATCGAGGTCCTTGCACGATCAACATCGCCGCCGGTCAGCTCCGCTCTGACGGCAGTCAAGATCGCGTTGGATCTCGGCGCGTCCTGGGAGACAGCCTGGGACACTGTTTCCGCGGCCGCCGATGCCCAACCCGCGGTAGAGCTTGGCCGTGCCCTCCGCTTCGCAGGAACGACCGGTGCGCCCTCCGCAGCCGTCGTTACCGCGCACGCTGCCCAGTTTCGGCGCAGGAGGAACCGTGAGGCGGAGCAGCGGGCCGCAGCGCTCGGCGTGCGGTTGGTCGTTCCCCTTGGCCTCTGCTCGTTGCCTGCGTTTGTCTGCCTCGGTGTCATCCCGATCCTGGTCGGACTATTTCCCGCATTCTCCTGAGGATCGTGATCCCTCCGTGGGACCAAGCTTTCCGCCTCCGCTCTGGGCGTTGACGATGTCCGGAACTCCACAACCCGGCGGAACGCCTGCACTTTTCCACTTAGGGGAACTTCCTGAATCGGGACCGGGACGGTCGCGAAAGACTCGAATCAGCCGCTCAAGCAGCTACGGACGGGCCGGCATTCGCCGGCCGGGTTCATCAGGAAAATCATCGATCGAGGAGTTGTCATGACACGTTCCACCACAGCAGCAACAGCCCAGTCCGCACGCCCGCGGGAAGCCCCCGTGGAGGAGAGGCCCCTCGCGGACGTGGTGCCGCTCCGAGCGGACGCCGTTGGGACCCGAGACCGACCCAGAGGGGCTCTGATGCGGTCGGAGGCAGGATTGGCTACCGCTGAATATGCGATCGCTACCCTGGCTGCCGTTGGCTTTGCCGCGCTCCTGGTTGCGGTTCTTTCCAGTGGGGAGATCCGCGGCATGCTCATGTCTCTGATCACAAATGCCCTCAGCTTCGGCTGAGTTCGGTGATTCGACGGGCTTCCAGGTGAAGAGAGCATCCCAAGAAGGCGCCGTGACAGCCGAGGTGGCAGTTGCTTTCCCGGCCGTGGTTGCTTTGCTGGCAGTGGTTCTTGCGGCCGCTTCGGTTGGACTGTCCCAACTACGGGTAGAGGAGGCTGCACGGGCGGGAGCGCGTGAGGTGATGCGAGGCGAGTCAGAAGCCAGTGTGGGATCAACCGTTCGCCGTATCGCCGGAGAACATGCGTCTATCGCTCTTCACTCCGGCGGCGGCTACGACACGGTAACAGTGACCACAACGGTCGATGTCCCGGTGTTGGACCTCTTCGATCTCAACCTTTCGGCTCGAGCGTTTGCTGTGCCGGAGCAGAAGTGACCTGCGGGCGGCCGGCCCGCGAAAGCGGAGCAGGCACCACGCTCATGGCCGGAGTTGCACTCGCAGCCCTGCTGCTGCTTGCCGGGATCGTCCTGTTCGTCCAAGGGTCGGTAGCAGCATCGAGGGCAGCTACCGCAGCAGATCTATCCGCGCTCGCCGCCGCCGACGCCGCCCGGGGCCTTCGTGACGGCAGCCCCTGCATGGTGGCCGCAACTGTCGCCTCGCACCATGGAAGCCGGTTGACCGGGTGCTCGCTCGAGGGACCATCGGGCCACATCGTCCGTGTGCAGACCGAGCTGGACGTCAGCCCCGTGCTGCCCCCGGCAACAGGTCAGGCACGGGCAGGCCCGCCACCATCAGATCCTGACAGGAAGGAGGACTAATCGTCCGACATGCCCTTGCCTGGCGCAGGCTCCCCGTCCGGGGCCTGCGCCAGCAGCATGTCGAGCAGAGTCAGTGCCCCGTCCTTGCTCAGGGGATTGTTGCGGTTGCCGCACTTGGGGGACTGGACACACGATGGGCACCCAGCGTCACACTCACAGGACCGGATTGCCTCCGCAGTAGCACCGAGCCAGGTCTTCGCCGCCTCGAAACCGCGCTCCGCGAACCCGGCTCCACCGGGATGGCCGTCGTAGACAAAAATGGTCGGCAGTCCGGTGTCGGCGTGCAGGGCCGTCGATACTCCACCGATGTCCCAACGATCGCTTGAGGCGACCAGAGGCAACAGTCCGATCGCCGCATGTTCGGCGGCGTGAAGTGCACCGGGCAGATCCACAGCGGTGACACCGCTGGTCTCGAGGAGACGGTTGTCGCACTCAAACCACACGCTTTTTGTGAAAAGGTCTCTCGCGCCAAGTTCCAGAGGCTCTTCACCAAGAATCTCGTTCGAGACGAACGCCTTCCGCTGGAAAGAGATCACCTGCGTGGTGACCTTCACTTCCCCGAAACACACCCGGATGGGACCCCACGAGACGCTGCGTTGCTCTGAGATGACCTCGATCTGGGTGACGTCCCGTGCCTGGGTGTAGTAGTCGGGATTGGAGCGCGTGACGACGGCGCAGTGGTCCTGCTCGTTCAGTTCTTCGACAACGTAACTCTGGCCCTGGTGCACGTACACCGCACCTGTGTGCGCTTGATAGTGACTCTGCGGTGAGTCCATGGTTCCGAGTACGGTCCCGGTTTCACTCTCGATGATGTTGATGGGTCCGCCTCCGTCCGCGCGCAGGTTGACCATCCCCGCCGCGCTCTGGGGGTGCGTCCAGAACCATCCTGCAGGGCGATTGCGCAGCAGCCCCTGATCCACCAGCTGACCGAGCAAGCCCTGAGCTGTTTCCCCGAACAGCGGCAGATCGTCGAACGTAAGCGGCAGCTCCGCGGCTGCAGCGCACAGATGCGGTCCAAGAACATACGGGTTGGCAGGGTCGAACACCGTTGCCTCCACACCGACATCGAAAACCGCCTCGGGATGGTGAACCAGGTAGGTGTCCAGGGGATCGTCGCTCGCAACGAATGCGGCGAGGGCATCCTGACCGGATCGTCCCGCTCGCCCGATCTGCTGCAACAGCGACGCCCGGGTGCCGGGCCAGCCCGCCACCAGGACGGCGTCCAGACCGGAGATGTCGATCCCGAGCTCCAGGGCAGACGTACTCGCGACGCCGAGAAGCCGGCCGGAGCGCAGAGCGGCTTCCAGCTGACGGCGTTCTTCAGGCAGGTAGCCGGACCGGTACGCGGCCACGCGGGCCGGCAGCTTCGGGTCCACCTCACTGAGCAGCCGCTTGGTGTTGGCGGCGATGCTTTCCGCTCCCCGACGGGACTTGATGAACGCGATCGTGCGCACCTGGGCTGACACCAGATTTGTCAGCAGGTCGGAAGTTTCCGCTATCACGGTCCGGCGTTGCCGGGCACCGTTCTCGCCCCGCAGGTCCGTCAGTTGCGGCTCCCAGAAAGCGATCGTCGTCGAACCGTGTGGCGACTTGTCCTCGGTGAAGGCGCTGACGGGGGCTCCGATGAGCTTCCCGAAGGACTCCGCAGGGGCCGCCGAGGTTGCCGACGCCCCGATGAAAACAGGGTTCGCGCCATAGTAGGCGCACACCCGGCGGAGTCTCCGGAGCAGATTGGCCACGTGTGAGCCGAAGACCCCCCGGTAGCTGTGGGCCTCATCCACGATCACGTAGCTCAGACGGCGGAAGAAACGCGCCCACCAGGCGTGGTTCGGCAGGATCCCGTAATGCAGCATGTCCGGGTTCGCCAGCACGAGGTTGGCGTGATCACGAATCCAGCGACGCGCGCCCGAGTCCGTGTCGCCGTCGTACGTGTCAGCGCGAACCGTCGCCAGCCCCAGGGAGGAGATGGCTGAAAGCTGGTCTGCCGCCAGTGCCTTCGTTGGCGAAAGATACAGCGCGACTGCGCCCGTCGGCTCAAGAGAAACCCGTTCCGCCAGCGCCGACCGGTGAATGGCGTCGAGGACAGGAAGCTGGTAGCTGAGGGACTTGCCGGACGCCGTGCCCGTTGCGATAACCACGTGTGAACCAGCGTGGGCCGCATCCGCGGCCGCAGCCTGGTGTTCCCAGGGCCGGTCGATTCCCTGAGCCTGGTACGCCTCAACCACGTCAGGATGCGCCCAGGCAGGCCAGTCGCTGTACACCGCGTCGCGGGCGGGAAGCTGGCGAACGTGAACCAGCTGCTCAGGATCCACCCCGCCGAGAATCGGAATCAGGGAATCGTGGGCAGGCACCTGCCCATTTTGTCACCCCGTCACAAATCAGGCGGGCAGGGCAAAGCCGACGGCGGTCAGCGCCGGATGACGAATGTGTCCGCGAGGTGGGTCCACCCCAGGTACTGGTACAGGTGCCGGCCCGACTCGGAGGCCATCAGCAGTCCAGTCTCGACATCGTCCTCGAGGATGTCGGCGGTGAGCGCACGCATCACAAAGCTCCCCAAACCACGCCGGCGATACCCCGGGTCCGTGATAATGCGGTCATACACTGCGTGACCGTCCTGCCTGGCAACCGAACCGCTGGCCACTTCCTGGCCGTCCACGGTGACCGAAACGCGCCTGCAGTGTTCCTCGCGGATGTGCGCAAGCTTGAACTCATCGTCCGGTGGCCGCGGATCTTCGACATCCTGTTCGTCCATATCGGCGCACATCAGCGCCTGCTCATAGTCTGTGATTCGCATGTGAAGCGGGGCGGAGGCGTTGATGAGGTCGTGCATGCGGTTGGTGATCACCGTGAGCACGCGATAGGAGCTCTCGCGGGTCTCGCCGGCGAGTTCGAGGAACTCCCCGATAGTGGGCTCATAAACGATGGTCTCGAGATGGTTCTGCTGGTCTGTGAGTACCACCGACATGCTCCGGCCGTTGTCCTGGGGTGTGTAACCGCGGCATTGAGCCCAGCCGGCAACCCAGGTGCGGACCAGTTGTTCAGATAGAGCGGCTCCCATGCCTGAACCATAGTGGTGCCCGGTCCGTAAGAACATAGGCCCGGGCGGAGGTTGCCGATTTGAGACCTCCCCTCCGGGCGCCGGTACCATTGATGGGTGTCAATGAACCGAATCGTCCTCTACTACGCGTTCACCCCGCTGTCCGATCCTGAAGCGATCCGGCTGTGGCAGCGTTCCCTCTGCGAGAAGCTGGGGTTGCGTGGCAGGATCCTCATCTCGAAGGACGGCATCAACGGCACTGTCGGCGGCGAACTGAATGCCGTCAAACAGTACGTGAAGACAACGCGGGAGTACCCCGCATTCAAGAAGATGGATATCAAGTGGTCAGAGGGCGGCGCCGACGATTTCCCGAGGCTCAGCATCAAGGTCCGCGAGGAGATCGTCTCATTCGGCGCGCCCGGCGAGCTCAAGGTTGATGAGAACGGTGTCGTCGGCGGAGGCACCCACCTGAAGCCCGAGCAGGTGCATCAGCTGGTGGAAGAGCGCGGCGACGACGTCGTCTTCTTCGATGGTCGTAACGCGCTCGAAGCCCAGATCGGCAAGTTTCGGAACGCAGTTGTCCCGGACGTGAGCACCACCCATGACTTCGTGACCGAGCTGGACTCCGGAAAGTACGATCATCTGAAGAACAAGCCCGTTGTCACCTACTGCACGGGCGGCATCCGGTGCGAGGTACTCTCCAGCCTGATGGTCAACCGGGGATTCAACGAGGTCTACCAGTTGCAAGGCGGCATCGTGCGCTATGGGGAAACGTACGGGGACTCAGGCCTCTGGGAAGGCTCGCTCTATGTCTTCGACAAGCGGATGCACGTCGAATTCACGAAGGATGCGAAGACGATCGGCAAGTGCGTCCGATGCTCTGCGCCCACCAACAAGTTTGAAAATTGCTCGAACCTCAGCTGCCGGAATCTGACCCTGTACTGCGCGGAATGCGCCGCCGATCCTGCAACCCTGCGTTGCCCGCAGGGCTGCGAAACCGACGAAGCCGAAGCAACGGCCGCAGTCGGAACCGCCTGACGCGACCCGACTCAGCCGGTTGGGACTGGGGAAGGCTCGGATGCCTCCTCGAGACCGACAGTCCACAGGATGTGCTCGCCTGAATTCGAGACGACGAACTCCAGCTCACCGGCATCGGCCATCACCTGGATGTGCGCATTTACAGCCGGGGCGTCGCAGCCGGTGGTTCCGTCACCGACAGGCTCCTCATCGGCGGTGATGCTCAGCGCCATGTTCCCACCGCCGGCACAGGCCATGGTGAGCTGGTACCAGCCGGCCTTCACGTTCTGGAAGGCGCCGCGGCTGTCATTTCCGCCTTCGTGGTCGCCGGCCAGCAACATGCCGTCATGGTCTCCCAGCACGGACCTGGACCACTCCCCGACATTCGCGGACCCAGGATCGACAGACTCCGGTTGACTCTCGCCGGAAGTGCAGGCGCTGAGGACAAGGACGAGTGCTGCCCAGCCGAGCGCCATTGGTGTGGTGTGCATTCGCAGACTGACTCTCCCCATCCCCCTAGTAAAGCGCAGACGGCGCCTAGACTTGCCCCGTGACAGATTTCGCCGCCGTGCCGCAAGCCCCTCGAAGTGACGATCAGAACCTTCTGGAGCAACTTGCCTCGGACCTCGTATCGGCGAACTACACTGTCGACGGCGTCGCGGAGCTCGTGGGCGCCGACGCGTATGCAGCGCTGGAACGGGACCAGCCTGTCCCCGCGCTTCTCGCCGCGCGCGCCGCACAGGTGTCGCAGGCAGGAAGCCGGCTGGCCGCCGTCGTGCTTGTTTTCCTGCTTGGCGAGACGGTGCCTCCACCGGTGCTCGACGAAGCCCTTCCCTCGGCCGGTGCTGCAGGAGCGCTTGTGCTGGGCCTTGCGGAAGAGTACGACGGCGGCCTTCGCGCCTCCGTGGACCTGCGCCCCTACTCCTCGGACACCGGCGGTGATGTGTGGGTGGCATCGGACCTCGGGTCGCATATCCGGCCGGGCGTGCTGCGAACCGACTATGTGCTTGGCATCGGCAGGGCGTCGCTGACCCTCGCACAGTTCGCGGCGCGCGCCGAGGTGAAGCGGGCACTCGACCTCGGGACCGGGTGCGGAATCCAGACCTTCCATCTCCTGGCACACGCACAGCACGTCACGGCCACCGATATCTCTGAGCGCGCGCTCGCAGTGACCCGCTTCAACCTCCTGCTGAATGCCCGGGTGCTCGGAATCGACCCGGCGAATCTCGAAGCGCGCGTCTCGCTCCGTCTGGGAAGTCTGCTGGAACCGGTGCTGGGGGAGACCTTCGACCAGGTCGTGTCCAACCCGCCGTTCGTGATCACGCCGAGGCTTTCAGGAGAAGCGGCGGAGGACCAGTTCACGTATCGGGACGGTGGGCTGGCGGGTGATGACGTCGTCTCGTCCCTGATCCGCGCGATTCCGTCCGTCCTGGCACCGGGTGGCACAGCTCAGCTCCTCGGGAACTGGGAAATCACCGAGGGGCAGAGCTGGGAGGACAGGATCACCGGTTGGCTCCCGGACGCCGTTGATGCCTGGGTGGTGCAGCGTGAACAGCTCACCCCCACCCACTACGCCGAGACGTGGCTGCGCGATGCCGCCGAGAACCGCGACCCCGCCCGTTTTGCGGAGCGCTTCAGCGATTATCTGGTCGACTTTGCCTCGCGCTCCGTCGAGCACATCGGATTCGGGATGGTGTGGCTGAGGAAATCACAGGGTCCGGTGGGTCTTCGCCGCTTCGAGGAGATCACCTACGACCTCGAACAGCCAATCGGCCCGCATGTGAGTGCGGCGGTGGAGCGTTCGGACTGGCTGAGCCGGTGCCCCGATCTTTCCGCTACATACTTACTCGTCGCCGATGACGTGACCGAGGAGCGGCATCAACGCCCAGGAGCCGAGCACCCCGGCGTCATCCTGCTGCGTCAGGGCGCCGGCTTCCGGCGTACCACCCTGCTCAGCACGGAGCTTGCCGGGTTCGTGTCCGCGTGCGACGGCGACCTCACCGCCGGGCAGATCATCGGTGCGCTCGCAGCTCTCCTGGCACGCGACGACGAAGCGTTCTCAAGCGGGCTTGTGGCGGAGGTGCGCAACCTCGTTGAGGATGGTTTCCTGATTCCCGCTACAGCTTCCCCCGCCCGCTGATCCAACCGCTCGGCCGCCGCTCGTGCCGCACCCGTTGTGCACAGCCGCGGGGCTCGCAGCAGGATGCTCCTAGGCAAGCCGTTACCCTTGTGCAGGTAGGCATGCCGCATACTGTGAAGGGCAGGACGCCCGCCAACTCACATATTGAGCTCAGAATGAGCGGTTGTTCTGCTGTTTAAGAAGCATCTGTATCGAGGAGTGAAGTGCCAGCTAAGGCAACGGACAAGAAGCCCGGCAAGAAGCTCGTCATTGTCGAGTCTCCCGCCAAGAGCAAGACGATTGCGGGCTACCTCGGTGAGGGCTTTGAAGTCACCGCATCAATGGGTCACATCCGTGACCTTCCGCAGCCTTCCGACCTGCCTGCCGAGTTGAAGAAGAGTTCGCTTGGCAAGTTCGCGGTGGACCTGGAGAACGACTTCGAGCCCTACTACGTCGTCTCCGCGGACAAGAAGAAGCGTGTCGCGGAGCTCAAGGCTGCGCTCAAGGACGCCACTGAGCTCTACCTCGCGACCGACGGTGACAGGGAGGGCGAAGCGATCGCCTGGCACCTGCTTGAGGTACTCAAGCCCAAGGTTCCCGTCTTCCGCTTGACCTTCCCTGAGATCACCCGCGAGGCCATCCAGCGCGCCATGGAAGAATTACGCGACCTCGACATCCCCATGGTCGACGCGCAGGAAACCCGCCGCATCCTCGACCGTCTCTACGGCTACGAGATTTCCCCCGTCCTCTGGCGCAAGGTCGCGCGAGGACTGTCGGCCGGGCGCGTGCAGTCGGTCGCCACGCGGCTTGTCGTTGAACGCGAGCGTGAACGCATGGCCTTCCGTGCGGCGTCGTATTGGGACCTCACCGGGACCTTCTCGCCGAAGGACGCCTCCAAGGGGGAGTCCTTCACCGCGAAGCTTGTGTCGGTTGACGGCACGCGCGTGGCAACAGGAAAGGACTTCAGCGACCTGGGCAGGCTGAAGACGCAAAGTGTTGCCCTGCTCGATGAAGCAGCGGCCACCGCTCTTGCCGAGGGCCTCCAGCAGGCAGCTTTCGAAGTCCGTTCGGTCGACACGAAGCCGTACACGCGCCGTCCTGCAGCACCGTTCACCACCTCAACGCTGCAGCAGGAAGCTGCCCGCAAGTTGCGGTTCTCCTCCCGGGTCACCATGCAGGTTGCGCAGCGCCTGTATGAGAACGGCTACATCACGTATATGCGTACGGACTCGCCGGCGCTGAGCGACCAGGCGATCAACGCTGCCCGCCGGCAGGCCTCCGAACTCTACGGGCCCGAGTACGTCCCCGACGCCCGCCGCGTCTACAAGGGAAAGTCGAAAAATGCGCAGGAGGCCCACGAGGCCATCCGGCCCGCGGGTGACTCCTTCCGGACTCCGGCGCAGGTTGCCAGGGAGCTGCATGGAGATGAGTTCCGGCTCTATGAGCTGATTTGGAAGCGCACGGTCGCCTCCCAGATGGCAGATGCAAAGGGTTCGACGGCGTCGGTACGGCTTGGCGCCCAGACACCCGACGGCAAGGACGCTGAGTTTTCCGCGTCCGGTACGGTCATCACCTTCCGTGGCTTTATGGCCGCCTACGAGGAGGGCCGCGACGCCTCCCGTGATGAGGATGACGCTGCGGGCGGAGCGGATGCGCCGGGGCAGGGCGGCCGGTTGCCGAACCTCGCCACCGGTGACGCCTTGGGTGCCGAGGAAATCCAGCCAATCGGGCATGAGACCTCGCCACCCCCGCGCTATACCGAAGCTTCCCTGGTCAAGGTGCTCGAAGAGCGCGGTATCGGGCGTCCTTCCACCTACGCGGCCACCATCTCGACGATCATGGACCGCGGGTATGTCCGCACCCGCGGCCAGGCCCTTGTCCCAAGCTGGATCGCCTTCTCTGTTGTTCGTCTGCTCGAGGAGCATTTCCACGACTACGTGGACTATGATTTCACCGCTGAGCTCGAAGAAGATCTCGACCGCATCGCACGCGGCGAGGAGAGCCGCGTCCAGTGGTTGAACCACTTCTACTACGGTGACCGCAAGGAAACCGGCTTGAACACCATCGTGAATGATCTTGGGGAGATCGACGCGCGCCGCATCAATTCCGTCGAGATTGCTGACGGCATTGTCCTGCGGGTGGGCAAGTTCGGGCCGTACCTGGAGAAGCCGCTGCCGGAGGATGCACCCGAGGGTACTGAGCCACAGCGCGCAAACGTGCCAGAGGACCTCGCACCCGATGAGCTCACCGCCGAAAAAGCTGTGGAGCTGATGAACACCCCGGCCTCCGAGGAGCGCGTGCTCGGGACCGACCCTGAGACCGGACGCACCATTGTTGCCCGTGACGGGCGCTACGGGCCCTATGTGATAGAGCTCATCCCGGAGCCCACGGCCGAGGAACTGGCGAACCAGCCCGTGGAGTACTACAAGAACGGCAAGCCCAAGCCGCCCAAGAAGCCGGCGAAGGTCAAGCCGCGCACCGGGTCGCTGTTCAAGTCGATGTCGGTTGATACCGTCACCCTTGAAGATGCGCTGAAGCTGATGAACCTGCCTCGGGTGCTGGGCAAGGACGCCGAAGGCAACGAGATCACCGTGCAGAACGGGCGGTTCGGCCCCTATCTGAAGAAGGGCTCCGACTCGCGCTCGATCGGATCGGAAGAGGAGATCTTCACCATCACGCTGGAGCAGGCGTTGGAGATCTATTCCCAGCCCAAGCAGCGCGGTGGCCGGACCGCCACGCCACCACTGGCAGAGTTCGGCGACGACCCGGTGTCTGAGAAGCCCATCGTGGTCAAGGAGGGCAGGTTCGGTCCGTACATCACCGACGGCGTCACCAACATCACCGTGCCGAGATCCACGGCAATCGAGGAATTGACACGGGAGACAGCCGTGGCGCTCCTCGCTGAGAAACGAGCCAAGGGTCCTGCTCCGCGAAAGTCCGGTGGGCGTGCCCCGGCGAAGCGCAAGGCGACAGCCCGGAAGTAACGCCGTGACGGTGAATTGAAGCCGGGGTACCGGTGCGCGACATAATGGGGGCATGCGACTAGGCGTCCTCGATATCGGGTCCAACACCGTACACCTGCTCCTTGTGGATGCCCACCCGGGCGCTCGGCCAGTACCTTACGCCTCGCACAAGCGGCCGCTTCAGCTGGTCAGCTACCTCGATTCGGAGGGGCGCATCAGTGACGAGGGGCAGCAGGAACTTGTCGGATTCATCCGTCAGGCACGCGCGTTCGCGAGCGACCATCGTGCCGAGGACTTTCTGGCGTTCTGTACGTCTGCAATCCGGGAAGCGGGCAACGGCGCCGACGTCCTGAATCGCGTGGAAGCGGAAACGTCGGTGGTCCTGCAGGAGCTTTCCGGCGACGAGGAAGCCGCCATGACCTTTCAGGCCGTGCGCCGCTGGTATGGCTGGGGCACCGGGTCGATCCTCAACCTGGATATCGGCGGTGGCTCGTTCGAAATGGCGATGGGTCACGACGAGCTCCCGGAAGTCGCCCGGTCGGTGCCCCTCGGGGCAGGCCGGCTGACGCGGGAATGGTTGCCCGGCGATCCTCCTGCTCCTCGCGACGTCAAGAAACTGAGGCGCTACATTCGGCAGACGCTCAAGGAATCAGCGGTCAGTTTCGCGCCGCTCGGTGAACCGCACCTCGTAGCCGGCACCTCCAAGACTTTCCGCTCCCTGGCGCGTATAGCCGGTGCTGCGCCATCCGCCGCCGGCCCATTCGTCCGCCGGACTCTGCGTCTACAGGACCTCGCGCTGTGGGCGAAGCGGCTGGAGGCAATGTCGGTCGCAGACCGGACAAACCTCGACGGCGTTTCCGAGCTGCGTGCGCGTCAGGTGCTGGCCGGAGCGCTGGTTGCCGAGGCTGCGTTCGAGGTCTTCAACGTCACTGAAATGGACATCTGCCCGTGGGCGTTACGGGAAGGGCTGATCCTTCGCCGGTTCGACACCCTGATGTTCGAAGCAGAGGAACCGATGCCTTCGGTAGGTGTTGGCCACGTGCATCTGGGCAGTCGCTGAGCCGGGCTGAGCACCACGCCGTCGGGTTCAGCGAAGAGTGCCGGTGAGCCGCCAGCGGGATTGGGGGAAATCTTCGCTTCGACTCACCGGCACCGACCGAGCCAGGGAGAGCTCGGCCTCATCACTCGCACCTTTATGAGGTAATAACGACTGTACTGCTATTTCTGGGAAGCACCCCCAGCGCCACCTGTGAGGATGCTGGGAATCGTTCGGTCTGACACGATGGACCGATGGCTACGAACATCCAACAGCACATTTCCTTCCTTGGCTGCGGCTCCATGAACGGGGCAATCCTGACCGGCCTGCTGGCGGCGGGACTACCGGCAGCGCAGGTCACGGCCACGGTCCGCAACCCCGAGAAGGCGGCCAGCCTTTCCCAACGGCACGGCGTCGCGGTGCTTTCCTCGACGGAGGACCCTGAGGCGAACCCCACGGCAGCGGCCAAGGCCGACGTCGTGCTGCTGGGGGTGAAGCCAGTGGGAATCCTTGACCTGGCCCGCGAGATCTCACCGGCCCTCAAGCCGGGAACAGTAGTGATCAGCGTCGCCGCAGCCATCTCGATTGACATGCTCGAGGCAGCCCTGCCGGCCGGCCAGCCGGTGATCCGCAGTATGCCCAACACACCGTCGAGCCT
>NZ_JAPSHV010000201.1 GCF_031179385.1 Arthrobacter sp.
GTCTTCGGAATGTCGCTCGTCACCAACCTCGCAGCGGGCATCAGCCCCGTTCCCCTGAGCCACGCGGAGGTCCTCGAAGCCGGGCAGGCGGCAGGACCGCGCATATCCAAACTCCTCGCGGACATCATCGGCAGGCTCTGACATGCAGCTATCCCACACAGACCTCTTCACTTCGGCCCGTGAATGGGCAAGCCGGGACCCTGATCCCGAAACCCGCGCGGAGCTGCAGGACCTGCTGGCCCGCGCCGTGAACGACGACGACGCCGGCCAGCCCGCTGCCCTGCAGCAGCTTGAGGACGCCTTCAGTGGCCCGCTACTTTTCGGAACTGCCGGCTTGCGTGCCGCGCTTGGCCCCGGTCCCAACCGGATGAACCGGGTGGTGGTGCGAAGCGCCGCAGCCGGGGTTGCCGCCCACGCGCTCGAGCTGGCGAAGGGCTCCTACGTGCCGCGCGCCGTCGTCGGCTTTGATGCCCGCCGCAACTCGCGCATCTTCGCTGAGGAGACGGCAGCAATTTTCACCGCTGCGGGCCTCGAAACCTTCCTCATGCCCACCGAACTCCCGACGCCGGTGCTCGCCTACACGGTGCGTGCACTTGAGTGCGAGGTGGGCGTGATGGTTACGGCGAGCCACAACCCGCCCGAGGACAACGGATACAAGGTCTACCTCGGCGGGCGCGCGGTCGAGGCCACCGCCCGGGGTGTTCAGATCGTTGCACCGCATGACGCGCAGATCGCCCAGCACATCACTGCCGCAAAGGACATCCAGCTGGCTCCCGGCTGGAACGTCCTCCCCGAGAGCATCGAAACCGACTACGTCGCCTCCGTCGTCGCCCTGGCGGACCGCGAGGCGTATCCGGCCCGCGACCTCTCGATTGTCCTGACCCCCATGCACGGCGTCGGCGGACGGACGGCCCAGCAGGTACTGGCCTCCGCCGGGTTCGACACGGTGCACGTCGTCAAGGAGCAGGCCGAGCCGGATCCTGCGTTCCCTACCGTTGAGTTTCCGAACCCGGAAGAACCGGGTGCACTCGACCTGGCGCTGGCAGCCGCCGCTGACCAGGACGCCGACCTGGTCCTGGCAAATGACCCCGACGCCGACCGCATGGCCGCCGCTGCGAAAGACCCCGCTACGGGCGAGTGGCGGATGCTGCGCGGTGATGAGACCGGTGCGCTCCTGGGGCTCCACCTCGCGGCCCGGCTGGGTGAGGCCGACAGGCACACGGCCGTGTTCGCCAATTCGGTGGTGTCCTCGCGGCTGCTTGGCAGGATCGCCGAAGCTGCGGGTGTCAGCCACGCCCAGACTCTTACTGGGTTCAAGTGGATCTCACGGGTTCCGAACCTCGCCTACGGGTACGAGGAGGCGCTCGGTTACTGCGTGGCGCCCGAACTGGTGCGCGACAAGGACGGGCTGTCCGCAGCCCTGCTGCTGGCCGAATTCACCGCCGCCTGCAAGGCCGAGGGCAGGACCCTCTTCGACGTGCTCGATGAGCTGGCGCTCGTTCACGGCCTGCACACCAGCGACCAACTGTCGGTGCGGGTAGGCAGTCTCGGCCTGTTGGGCGCGATGATGAACCGCCTGCGTGAGGCACCGCCGTCGTCGTTTGCCGGGTCCGATGTGGTGGTCGCCGAGGATCTGGCCGAGGGCGCCCACCTCCCGCCCACGGACGGGCTGCTCTACCTGACCCGCGACGAGACCCGCGTGATCATCCGCCCCAGCGGCACCGAACCGAAGCTCAAGTGCTACCTCGAGGTCATCGAGCCGGTCGACTCGGCCGCCGAAGTCGGGAACGCAAAAACAACATCGCGGACCAGGCTTGATGCCGTGATCCGCGATGTCGAGGAAGCCCTCGGGCTCTAGACGAGCACTTCCACCGTTCCGTCGATTACCCGCGTCGGGAAGCTCCGAAGAGCCGTCCCTGTTCCCGATGCGGGTTCGCCGGAGTCCAGGTAGTAGACCTCCTTGTGCAGGGGCGAGGTGATGGTGAACCTCTGCCCCTTGGAGCCTACAATTCCGCGTGCCATCACCTGTGAGCCGCTGACCGGATCGCGGTGGGAAACAGCGAACACCGTTGCTGAATCCACCCGGAACAGCGCCACCTGGCGGCCGTGAATGAGCGCGGCTTCGCCCCAGCACAGCTCGAGGTCCTCGAGCCGGCAGATCGGGTACCAGGCGCCGTCGTACGACGCCTCGACCTCAAGGGCGAGGCCGGGAGTGTGTTCGAGTTGCAGAGTCATGCGTCTCTCCGTTCGGTGTGCCGGGTTTGTTGGCCTGCATCCGACGCTACGAACAACGCGTTACACGTTCCTGCCGCGAGTGTTGCGGGCGCGTAAAACGCATCTCACCGAGGGACCGATCGCCGGTGAGCGTGAAGTTAATCTTCGTTTACATAAGGGAAATCACCGGGCAACTGGGCCTCCGTACGCTCGATAACCAAGTGCGGAGAACTACTCCCAGCGCGAAAGGTGCACCTCATGTCCCTCAAGTCAACGCAAGAAGTCCTCGTCATCGGCGGCGGCCCGGCGGCCCACCGCTTCGTCGAAGCCATGGTGTCCCGTGGACTGGACGGTTTCTCCGTCACGGTTCTCACCGAGGAGAGCTGGCTGCCGTATGACCGGGTTGCCCTGAGTCAGGCACTGCTGGCCGACGTCGACCTCACGCTCGGCGAGGCCTCCATGTGGGAGCACCCGGCAGTCACGCTGGCGACCGGCTCGCGGGCAGTAACGCTGGACCGCGAGGCCCGCACCGTGACCACCGAGGCCGGTGATGTCTACCCCTACGACCAACTGGTACTTGCGACCGGTTCCAACGCCGCACGGCTCCCCTTCACCGGCATGGATGCCGCGCATGTCTACCGAACGGTCGACGACGTCCGCACCCTCCGCACGGAGGTCGCCCGCCTCACCGAAGAGTATGGACGCACCATCGACGCCGTCGTCATCGGCGGCGGGCTCCTCGGGCTCGAAGCGGCCGGCGGCATGCAGTCCCTCGGCGCCAAGGCCGCCGTCATCAACGGCGCCCCCTGGCTCATGAA
>NZ_JAPSHV010000085.1 GCF_031179385.1 Arthrobacter sp.
CGAAGACGTCACCGGGTACCGGAAAATGGACGCCGAGGAACGCGTTGAACCTGTGCTGCCAGAAGAACGGTTCATCGTTATGGTCGAGGCGCCTGCCGTGCAGGCACCTGTACTTGTGCTGCCAGGGAGCGAACGCCGCGAGCGCGTCCGGGAGGACCTCGACGTCGTCGTCCATCAGCCAGACCCATTCGGCTCCATCGGCCAGTGCACGCTCCACCCCGGCGGAAAATCCACCGGAACCGCCGGCGTTGACCGGCAGCCGGTGCACAGTCAGCGGCACCGGCAACGCCACGCGGGCCGCTTCGAGCACCTCGGTCGTGGAGTCCGTGCTTGCATTGTCGACCACCACGACGGCGGCAGGCGCCGGATCCAGTTTCCCGAGTGAATCGAGCAGGCGCGCCAGGTAATCTGCACGGTTGAACGTGGCGACAACCACGGTAACCGGCGGGTACGTCACCTCCAACTCAGAACCCAAAGTCCGACGGCGGCCCGAAGCTGCGTCCCCGTACTCCCGCTGAGTAGGCGCGTGCCCAGCCCGCAAGTCCGCGAACATCGCCGCGACGCAGGTAGTAGAGCGGGTACCCCACCACGTCCGCGATGAATGAGCGTCCGCGCAGGTACCGGCGGGTCAAATGACCGCGGTTGCGGAAGAAGTAGAAGCGCTTGAACGGCGTCTCCGGCACCAGCACATGAAGTCGGTCACCGATCACGTGCTGGACTTCGGCCCATCCCGGAGGATGGCTCAGGGCAACGGTTGTGACGGTGCCGAAAGGGATACCCGCACGGCGAAGCCGAAGCATGAAGTCGGTTTCATCGCCCCGGATGAAGAGCCGCAGGTCCGGCAATCCCACTCGGAAGAAGACACTGGTGCGAATAAGGGCGCCATTGAAAAATTGCGCAATATCCGGAATGAAGCCAAGTTTCCCAACCTGTTCCCGGTCGTGAGTCGTACGACCCTGAATCCGGAAGGGGAAGGAGAGCCTGGTCGAATCAGTAGGCGCAACAATCAGCGGGACAACGACGTCGAGATTGCGGGAGCGCGCAGCCTCCATCAGGCTACTGAGGACAGCAGTGTCCTCAGGGTGGGCGTCGTCGTCCATGATCCAGATCCACTCAGCTCCGCTGGCCATGGCCGAGAGGATTGCGAGGGAGAATCCTCCCGCCCCACCGAGGTTCGTGCGGGACCGGATGTAGTTCACCGGAGCGTTCGAGCGCTCTGCCAGGGCAGCTACGTCCGAGGTGCCCGAGTCGACGAGGGCCACCGATTCGATCGGGTGATCCTGCCTCGCGAGAGCCTCCAGGAGTGTCTGTACGTCATCCGGCCTGTCGAAAGTCACTGCCGCTACAGCCACGGTTTCCTGCAAAACAGTCCTTTCGGCCAGCCTCGTCGGACGCGGTCACTCACCGTGCGGTGGTTCCGGAGGGCGCGCATCAGTCGGGCTAGTATTCTCGGGTACGGAAAGTCTATTACACGGCCCGGCTGGCGATTTCGCGCCGGACGGTGGTGGCGGAACGCAAGCTGCCTGCCCACTCAAAGGAACCATGACACAGACGGACAACCAGCATTCGGCGCACCGCGCGAATCGCGACGACTCCGCCGGCAGGACCGACAAGCCGGCTCTGTGGCTGTGGTCGCAGTACGCGTTCGACTCGCTCGCCTGGATCGTGGCGGTCTTCCTTGCGCTGATTCTCCGCCTCGAACTCCTGGTCACCCAGATCAACGTTCCCGGAGCCGTCGCCATCTGTGCCGTGGCTGTCCTCTCACAGCTCATCATCGGCATCAGCTTTGCGCTGTACCGGGGGCGCTACGCGTTCGGCAGCTTCCACGAGGCGCGGCTGCTGGTCATCGTCACGGTGATCGTGTCGGTCATTCTGCTGCTCGTCAGCGTTGCTTTCATCAGTGTCATCCAGATACCGCGCAGTGTGGCGGTCATCGCCTTCCCGTTCGCCTGCATCTTCATGGCGTCGACGCGCTACCTCAAGCGGATGTACGTCGAGAGCAAGGCCAAGCCGGGTGATGACGCGCAGCGCACCTTGATCTATGGCGCGGGGTTCCTCGGCAAGTCGCTGGTCACCCGCATGATGCAGGACCGCGAATCCCCATACTTTCCGGTCGGCCTGATCGACGATGACCCTGCAAAGAAGCACTTGCGGCTGGCGACGGTACCCGTGCTGGGGCGGCTCGAGGACCTGCCCGACATCGCCAAACGCACACGCGCAACCGCCCTGGTCATTGCGTTCTCCGACGTCGAAGCCTCCCAGGTACGGCGGGTTTCGGACCTTGTGGACGGGCTGAACATGCGGGTGCTGGTTCTGCCTCCGTTGAGCGAGATGCTTGCCGGAGGGGGCGGCAAGGACCTGGCCGACTTCAGGGAGGTGGCAGTCGAGGACCTCATCGGCAGGCGACCAGTGGACATCCACCCTGATGAAGTCGCCGGGTACATAGCGGGCCGACGCGTGCTGGTGACCGGTGCCGGCGGTTCGATCGGTTCCGAGCTGTGCCGTCAGATCGCCGAGTTCAGTCCGGCGGAGCTGATCATGCTCGACCGGGACGAGACAGGACTCCAGACGACGCAGATCTCACTGACCGGCAGGGGACTGCTGACGGGACGGGACACCGTTCTCGCTGACATTCGGGAAGCGGACACACTCCGCGCAATCTTCCTGGACCGCAAGCCGGAAGTCGTCTTTCATGCAGCTGCGCTCAAGCACGTCTCCCTTCTCGAGCAGTATCCCGAGGAAGCGTGGAAGACCAATGTGCTCGGAACACTCAATGTCCTTCGCGCAGCCGAAGCGGCCGGAGTCAGCAACTTCGTGAACATCTCGACTGACAAGGCAGCCAACCCCACCAGCGTTCTCGGACATTCCAAGCGCGTGGCAGAGAAACTCACCGCCTGGACTGCCGGCGCGTCCGGCAAGCAGTACGTATCCGTCAGGTTCGGAAACGTCATTGGAAGCCGCGGGTCCATGCTGCCGCTCTTCACCGAGCAGATCCGGGTGGGCGGTCCCATCACCGTCACCGACCCGGAAGTCACCCGGTTCTTCATGACCATCCCCGAAGCGTGTCAGCTGGTCATTCAGGCTGGGGCCATCGGCAGGGGAGGGGAGGTGCTCATCCTGGACATGGGCGAACCGGTCAAGATCCTGGACGTGGCGCGACGCATGATCGCGATGTCCGGGAAGGATATCGACATCGTTTTCACCGGATTACGCAAGGGTGAAAAGCTGCATGAGGACCTGGTAGGCATCGACGAGGACGACTCCCGGCCACTCCATCCGAAGATTTCGCACACACGGGTGGCAGCGCTCGATCCGGCAATGCTGGACCTGCGGGACTGGAAAGCCAAGGGCGGCATCGAAGTATATTCGGAGCGTATCGACCCTCCGGCTGAAAAAGGGGCCTGACCATGCTGCTGTGGGTAGTCGTGGGTGCGGCCCTGCTGCTCAGTCTTCTCCTGCCGTTCGTGCTGAAGCCCATCCTCCAGAAGCTCGGAGTGCTCGACGTACCCAACGAGCGTTCTTCCCATACCTCCGTGGTGATCCGCGGGGTGGGGATTACCGTTGCGATCGGTATTTTCGTCGGGTTGTCATTGTCAATACTGACCGGTCTGGTTCCTGTCGACCGATCCATAGTTCTTATCATCCTCGCCATCGTGTCGGCTGCGGCGCTGCTCGGGTGGATTGAGGATTACAGGGGGCTGTCCATCCGCTCGCGTGCCCTGGTCCAGCTGGCGATCGGCGCTATCGGCACAGCCGCTCTCGCCTGGACCACTGAACAGTCGTTCTGGTGGATTCCGGTCGGTGCCCTTGCCGTTGCGGCCTACGTGAATGCTGCCAACTTCATGGACGGCATCAACGGGATCTCCGGGTTCCACGGCGTTCTGGTCGGAGTCTTCTACTCCGTTGCCGGCGCCATGGTGGGTCAGTTCTGGCTCACCGTCGCGGGCCTGGTGGTCGCCGCGGCTTTTGCCGGATTTCTTCCCTGGAATCTCGGGCGGGGTTTCGTCTTTCTGGGCGATGTCGGCAGCTACCTCCTGGGGGCTTCCATCGCGGGAATGGCCGTGGCGGGATTGCTGGCAGGGGTCTACCTCGAGTATCTCTTCTCGCCCGTGCTGATCTATCTGGCTGACACCTTCATCACTTTCCTTCGGCGCGTCCGGGCGGGTGAACGCTGGTACGCATCGCATCGTGAGCACGTCTACCAGCGGCTCACGGACGTGGGACTCAGCCACGTGCAGGCAGCGCTCGTGGTCACCGTCAGCTCAGCGCTGGTCGGTGTTGCGGGCTTTGTGTTGGCCACCGCTCCGCCGCCGCTGGCAATCGCCTGTTCACTGTTTGCGGCGTCGGTTGTAGCGCTTTACATCTATTCCCCGAGAATTCTCGGCGGGCGGAGGACCGCTCAGGTTGTAGTTAGGTGAGGCAACTACCGCGGGAGGGTGATTTCTATCTGTTGTAGAATTTCATGGAACAGTCCGGCCAGTCTCGCCGGCTTTGCCACCCCTTGATGGACGGAACCCGATGAGTACACCAGACGCCTCGCGCGCCCGTGTGTCCGGCGTCCCCGCCTCAGGGCCCACGGATTCCTTGTGGCTGCGAATACTGCTGCGCTGCCTGGTTGTGACAGGTTCCACGCTCCTGGTCGCGGTCCTCGTGGCCGTACTGCTGCAGGGCATGAATGCTGCAGCAAGCGCTGCCTTTGGTTATGCAGTCGTCGCGCTTTTCTTCGGAGTAAGCCTGCTCATCGGCCACTTCGTGGGCAGGTCGAATCCCAGCGGAGCCCTCGGCATCTTCATCGTCACCTACGCCATCAAGGTGGTCGGTTTTGCCGGCGTCCTTTTCGTCATCGGCACGCCGGCGTGGCTTGAACGGGCCTGGTTCTTTGGATCCGCTGTCGGTGCTGTTGTCCTGTGGCAGGTCGTTGAGGTCGTGGTCTTCAGCCGTTCGCGTCACCAGCTTTACAACGAAGTTGATGGCCAGCCCTCCCGAGCGCAGGCGGTCGATGGGCGTGCCTAAGGACAATTCCAGCACTGGTGGGAACCAGGGAAATGACTTCGGGAACCCCGACGCACGCGGGCGATTCGGCGAGGGCGGATACAACGACGGCCTGGCCGTTTTCAGCTACATCATTGGCGGGATCCTCGTCTGGAGTTTGATAGGGTTGGGTCTGGACAATCTCCTGGGAACGCGTTGGTTCGCGCTCGCCGGGGGCCTCTTGGGTGCTGTGGGTGGTTTCTACCTCTCCTACAAGCACAACCTCACCCGATCCACATCTTCCGGTCCTGGTTCAGTGCCAGAACGCAAGCAGGGTTCGGAGGAAGGTCCCCAGAGTGACGTCAAATAACTTCATGCGTCGGAGCAGTAATGCTGTGCCCGATCTAACCACGCCCAACGATGGACACTGCAGAGAGGAAACGCGTTGATCGCGCTTGCGCTCCCCGCTCAAACCACCACTGAAGAGGGCTTCGTCCCACCCACGATCGAAGAAGCGCATCCGCCGAACATCCTTCCGTGGAACACCGAGTACGGCGTATGGTTCGCCCCGGGATTCGGCAAGCAGATGCTGCTCGTCATCCTGTCGGTCGTCCTCATCGGTGCCTTCTTCTACGTTGCATCCCGTCGCGGCCAGCTGGTGCCCGGAAAGCTGCAGTTTGTTGGTGAAGCCGCCTACGGCTTCGTCCGCAACTCCATCGGCAAGGACATCATCGGCGGTCGCGACTTCCTGAAGTACGTCCCGTGGCTGTTCACCGCCTTCTTCTTCATCCTGGTGAACAACATTTTCGGCGCGGTTCCCCTGCTGCAGATCCCGAGTTTCTCCCACCCGGGCAGCGCCTACGCGATCGCCGCGATCTTCTATATCCTCTGGATCGCGGTCGGCGTAAAGAAGCACGGCCTGCGCTACTTCAAACTTGCGGTCGTCCCGTCGGGCGTCCCGTGGTACATCATGCCGCTCGTGGTGCCGATCGAAATCATCTCCAACTTCCTGGTTCGACCGGTCACACACTCCCTCCGTTTGTTCGCAACCATGCTGGCCGGCCACCTCATCGTCATGCTGGCGGGCAGCGCGATCGAATTCATGGCGCTCTCCGGCAACGTACTGCTGCAGGGGACCGGGCTCCTGGTTCTGGGCGGAGCGATCGCCATGTACATGCTCGAAGCTTTGATCATGGTCCTGCAGGCCTATGTGTTCACCCTGCTTGCCGCGATCTACATTGAGGGCGCGCTCCACGCGGACGCCCACTAACACGTAACAAAAGTCTTCCCCGCTGGGGATGATCCCAACCAACCTGCCGCATAGCGCGGCATCTTGAAAGGAAAAAAATGGAAGGCAATCTGAACCTCGTAGGTTACGGTCTCTCCGCAATCGGCGGTGGTATCGGTGTGGGCCTCGTGTTCGCCGCGTACATCAACGGTGTTGCTCGTCAGCCCGAAGCACAGCGCGTGCTGCAGCCAATCGCATTCCTTGGTCTCGCACTGACCGAAGCCCTCGCCATTCTCGGTCTGGTCTTCGCCTTCGTACTCTAGAAGAGTCGCTGGTCAACCAAACGGACTAGTTGTAGAAAGACGGGTGAAACATGGATAACGCAGTCATACTTGCAGCCGAAAGCCCCCTCGCACCCAACCTGTGGGAGTTGCTGGTCACGGTCGCGGGCTTCGCTGTACTGATGTACATCGTTATCAAGTTCGTCATGCCGGCGTTTGAAAAGACGTTTGCAGAGCGGACTGAGGCCATTGAAGGCGGCATCGCGAAGGCGGAGGCCGCACAGGCCGAGGCCAACGCAGCGCGCGAGGAGTACAAGCAGCAACTCCTGGACGCTCGCACTGAGGCTAATCGCATTCGCGAGGAAGCACGTGCAGAAGGCGCCCAGATCCTGGCTGAGCTCAAGGAGAAGGCTGTCGTGGAAGCGACCCGCATCTCCGCGCAGGCTGAGGCTCAGATCGAGGCGGACCGCCAGGCAGCAGTAGTTTCGCTGCGTGCAGAGGTCGGAACCCTCGCCACCGAGTTGGCCAGCCGAATCGTTGGCGAGTCCCTGGCCGACGACGCACGTTCAGCTCGCGTCGTCGATCGTTTCCTCGCTGACCTGGAGGCGCAGTCCGCTACCCAGAGCGCAGGTGCAGCCAAATAATGGCAGGCGTATCAAGCCAGTCCCTCACGGCGGCACAGCTGGAGCTCGAACCCCGCCTTCGGTCAGCGTCGCTGGTCCTGGCGGAGGAGCTCTTCGGAGTGCTCGATACTCTCGACAGCAATGCGGGACTCCGCCGTGCCCTGACGGATCCCAACCGTGAAGGCGAGGACAAGGTTTCCCTTGCAACACGGTTGTTCGCGGGTCGGGTTTCCCCCGAGGCTGGGGAAATCCTCCGGGATCTTGTAGCCCGCCGCTGGGCCAAGCCCCGTGACCTCGGGGATGCGTTGGAAGCACTTGCTGCGACCGTCGCCATCGCGGTGGCGGAAAACAGGGGACAGGGAATTCTGGGCCTCGAGGGTCTGGAGAACGATCTTTTCTCCTTCCTGAGTGTCGTTGAGTCGAACCACGATCTCCAGCGCGCGCTGTCGGAGCCCCAGGCTGCCGGATCTTCCAAGGTGGCACTTGCCCTGAAGCTCGTTCCCGCGGCCGGAGATGAAGCGCGGCTGCTGATTCGCCAGGCGGTTCTTTCGCCCCGCGGGCTGCGTCCTTCTGCATTGGTGGAACGCTTCATTGAGCTCGTGGCCCTGCGCCAGGAGCGGTGGATTGCTCACGTCAGCGTCACCCGTCCGCTGTCTGATGAGCAGTACGCACGTCTTCAGGCCGGGTTGAACTCACTGTACGGGCGGGACCTCAAAATCAATGTGACCGTGGATCCGCTCCTCGTGGGTGGCGTTCGCGTCAAGGTGGGCGACGAAGTGGTGGACGCCACGGCGGTAACCCGCCTGTCCGAACTCCGCCGGAAAATGGCTGTTTAGCCTCGGGCTACGGCAACGCTGAAGCTCGCGGGCTTCGACACAGACGAATACAACACCGGTCGCCGCCACCCGCGGTGATCACAACACAGGAGAGCAGGGACTGCAGATGGCCGAATTGACCATCAACGCCGACGACGTCCGTAATGCGTTGAACGAGTTCGCGGCGTCCTACGAACCCGGAAACGCGGAGCGGGTCGAAGTCGGCCGCGTAACAACCGCAAGCGACGGCATCGCCAGGGTAGAGGGCCTTCCCTCCGTCATGGCGAACGAGCTGCTGCGCTTCGAAGACGGCACTCTGGGCCTCGCCCAGAACCTCGACACCCGTGAGATCGGCGTCGTCGTCCTCGGTGACTACACCGGCATCGAAGAAGGCCAGGAAGTACACCGCACCGGAGAGATTCTCTCCGTGCCCGTCGGTGACGCATTCCTCGGCCGCGTAGTCGACCCGCTGGGACAGCCCATCGACGATCTCGGTGAAATCAAGGCGGAGGCGCGTCGCGCGCTCGAGCTTCAGGCGCCTGGTGTCACCCAGCGTAAGTCGGTACACGAGCCGATGCAGACCGGGCTCAAGGCTATCGACGCAATGATTCCGATCGGTCGCGGTCAGCGCCAGCTCATCATCGGTGACCGCCAGACCGGCAAGACCGCGATCGCCGTGGACACGATCATCAACCAGAAGGCCAACTGGGAGTCCGGAGACGTCCAGAAGCAGGTTCGCTGCATCTACGTCGCCATCGGTCAGAAGGCCTCGACGATCGCTGCTGTTCGCCAGACCCTCGAAGACAAGGGTGCCCTGGAGTACACCACCATCGTGGCTTCTCCGGCGTCTGACCCCGCAGGCTTCAAGTACCTTGCACCCTACGCAGGCTCGGCCATCGGCCAGCACTGGATGTACGGCGGCAAGCACGTTCTGATCATCTTTGATGACCTGTCGAAGCAGGCGGAAGCCTACCGCGCTGTGTCTCTCCTGCTGCGTCGTCCGCCGGGACGCGAAGCCTACCCGGGCGACGTCTTCTACCTGCACTCCCGTCTGCTGGAGCGTTGTGCCAAGCTCTCTGACGAGCTCGGCGCAGGTTCGATGACCGGTCTTCCGCTCATCGAGACCAAGGCGAATGACGTATCGGCCTACATCCCGACCAACGTCATCTCCATTACGGACGGTCAGATCTTCCTCCAGTCGGATCTGTTCAACGCCAATCAGCGTCCTGCCGTAGACGTGGGTGTGTCAGTGTCCCGCGTAGGCGGTGCCGCTCAGGTGAAGGCGATGAAGAAGGTTTCGGGTACTTTGAAGCTCGATCTCGCCCAGTACCGTGACATGCAGGCCTTTGCGATGTTCGCCTCGGACCTGGATGCCGCTTCTCGTCAGCAGCTGACGCGTGGTGCCCGCCTGATGGAGCTCCTGAAGCAGGGCCAGTACGCACCGTTCCCGGTGGAGGAGCAGGTTGTTTCAATCTGGGCCGGCACCAACGGTTACCTTGACGATGTTCCGGTTGAGGACATCCGCAAGTTCGAGTCCCGTTTCCTGGAGCACCTGCGCCACAAGTCCTCTGTGCTGACGACAATCGGGCAGACCAACCTGCTCGAGGACTCCACTGTCCAGGAGCTGAAGACCCACATCACGGACTTCAAGCAGGGCTTCTTCAATGAGGGCCATGACGGTCTTGTTGCGGGGCACGAGGAATACAGCCCGCTCGACGAGGGCGCTGTGGACCAGGAAAAGATCGTCAAGCAGAAGCGCTAACGGCACGGGCGTCCGCGCATAGCGCGCGGACGCCCGGCGCCTGAGCCGTAGTGCCTTCACGGGACTACGAAGGAAAGGACAAGTATGGGAGCCCAGATCCGGGTCTACCGCCAGAAGATCGTGTCGACGACGTCGATGCGGAAGATCTTCAAGGCGATGGAACTGATCGCCACCTCTCGCATTGGCAAGGCGCGCGCACGCGTATCCTCGTCACTGCCCTATGCCAACGCAATCACCCGCGCAGTTTCCGCTGTGGCGTCGCAGTCCGAGATCGATCACCCGCTGACCACCGAGCCGGAGCAGATTCGGCGTGCGGCAGTGCTCATTCTTACCTCGGACAGAGGCCTGGCGGGCTCCTATTCCGCCACCGTGCTGAAGCAGGCAGAATCCCTCATCGAGCTGTTGCGCGAGGAGGGCAAGGAAGTCAAGACCTACCTGATTGGACGCAAGGCCCAGGCGTATTTCGACTTCCGCAGCCGGCCGTACGAGCAGGTGTGGACCGGAGGCACGGATGCACCGGAGTTCGAGACTGCACGCGAGGTGGGTCAGGTGCTCCTAGAACAGTTCGGGACGGATTTCGAAGACGGTGGCGTCGATGAGATCCATGTCGTCTACACCCGCTTCCGTTCGATGGTCACCCAGGAACCGACAGTCATCCGACTGTTGCCACTGGAGGTCGTGGAAGAGGAAGCCACCAGCGAATCGGAAATCCTTCCGCTGTACGAGTACGAGCCGGAACCCGAGCGGGTGCTGGATGCTTTGCTTCCGCGATACATCGAGTCCCGGATCTTCGCAGCGCTGCTCCAGGCGGCTGCGAGCGAGCTGGCGGCCCGTCAGCGCGCTATGAAGTCGGCGGGCGACAACGCCACTGAACTGATCAAAAAGTACACGCGCCTTCGCAACACCGCCCGCCAGGCGGAGATCACGCAGGAGCTCTCGGAGATCGTGGCGGGCGCGGACGCACTGAGCGCGTCCTGACCCCCAGCCTCCGCGGATCCCTCCGGGTCCCACCCCGCACTACTATTAGCACCACGCCATCTACCGAATGAAGTGAGAGAGATGACTGCCCAGACTGTTGAGAACAGTACGGACTCAGTTGCCCCCGGCGCGACCGGCCGCATTGCCCGTGTCATCGGCCCGGTTGTCGACGTCGAGTTCCCGGCTGACGCCATTCCCGCCATCTACAACGCGCTGACCACCGAGGTGACCCTCAACGGCCAGACACACACGATCACCTTCGAGACCTCGCAGCACCTCGGCGACAACCTGGTTCGCGCGATCTCCCTGCAGGCAACTGACGGCCTTGTTCGCGGCACCGTCGTGCAGGACACCGGGGCAGCCATCTCGGTTCCCGTCGGTGACGGGGTCAAGGGTCACATCTTCAACGTCCTGGGCAAGCCCCTCGACGTCGAAGAGTCCCAGCTCCAGATCACCGAGCGCTGGCCGATTCACCGTAAGGCTCCGTCCTTCGCGTCCCTCGAAGGCTCCACCGAGATGCTCGAGACGGGCATCAAGAGCATCGACCTTCTAACCCCGTACATCAAGGGTGGAAAGATCGGACTGTTCGGTGGCGCGGGCGTCGGCAAGACCGTCCTCATTCAGGAAATGATCACGCGTGTTGCACGTAACTTCGGTGGTACCTCGGTATTCGCCGGTGTCGGTGAGCGCACCCGTGAAGGTAACGACCTCTGGGTTGAAATGGAAGAGGCAGGCGTCCTGAAGGACACGGCCCTTGTGTTCGGCCAGATGGATGAGCCGCCGGGCACGCGTCTGCGCGTAGCACTGTCGGCACTGACCATGGCGGAGTACTTCCGCGATGTTCAGAAGCAGGACGTGCTGCTCTTCATTGACAACATCTTCCGCTTCACCCAGGCCGGTTCCGAGGTTTCGACCCTGCTGGGCCGCATGCCTTCCGCCGTTGGCTACCAGCCCAACCTGGCAGACGAGATGGGCCTCCTGCAGGAGCGCATCACGTCCACCAAGGGTCACTCGATCACCTCGATGCAGGCCATCTATGTCCCTGCAGACGATTACACCGACCCTGCTCCGGCCACCACCTTCGCGCACCTGGATGCAACCACGGAGCTCTCGCGCGAAATCGCGTCGCGCGGCCTGTACCCCGCTATCGATCCGCTGACCTCGACTTCGCGAATCCTCGATCCGCAGTACATCGGTCACGATCACTACAACACTGCAGTCCGCGTCAAGCAGATCCTGCAGAAGAACAAGGAACTCCAGGACATCATTGCGATCCTGGGCGTGGACGAACTGTCTGAAGAAGACAAGATCGTCGTCTCCCGTGCTCGCCGTATCCAGCAGTTCCTGTCCCAGAACACCTACACCGCGAAGCAGTTCACGGGTGTTGAGGGCTCCACCGTGAGTATCAAGGACACCATCGAGGGTTTCAATGCGATTTGCAACGGTGACCTCGACCACATCGCGGAGCAGGCATTCTTCAACATCGGCGGCCTGGACGACGTCGAGCGCCAGTGGGCACGGATCCAAGAGCAGAGCGGAAAGTAAGCCCCCATGGCTGAACTTGAAGTTGAAATCGTCGCGGCGGATCACTTCGTGTGGTCCGGCGCTGCGACCATGGTCAAGGCCCGTACAGCTGACGGTGAGATCGGGATCCTTCCCGGCCACTCTCCGGTACTGGCTATCCTCGCCGAAGGCGAACTCGCCATCCAGCCGGTGTCAGGCGAACGCCTGACCGTAGGCGTGGATGGGGGCTTCTTCTCCGTGGACAGCAACCGTGTGGTGATTGTTGCCGACAACGCCAGGATCGGCGGTTCAGTGA
>NZ_JAPSHV010000202.1 GCF_031179385.1 Arthrobacter sp.
CGGGAAATCGATCCGGCTTCAAGCGCTTCCAGGGTGGCGGAATGCTTCGCGGTCAGCTGCACGGATTCCTCAACCAGACGGTGCGCGGTGCGTTCCGGGATGTTCAGTGTGAAGGCCACCTCTGATGCTGCAACGGACTGAGCCATGTCCTCCGCGCGGTTCCCACTCGGGAATCGGTGCAGAACTTCATCCCGAGTCCTGTCGGCGAGCGCAGCGACAATGCGCGCTTCTATCGCATCAATCCAGGACCGGAGCCCGGCAAGTTTTTTCAAGGCGTCTGCTGTATCGCTGTTATCAAGAGCTTCGAGCCCAGTGAGTACCACCCGCCCGCAAAGACCAGCAGGATCCGGAGAACCCAAGCCGAACCCATTGGCATGATCCGTGTCCGTTCCGGTAGCCGCGGAATGCGTGGGAGGTGCCGATTCCCACACCCGCATTGAAGGCTGAAGCTGGGCCTCTGGCCGACCGGGTGTTTGTCCGCCCGACTCCGGCTGGGCATGGGAGGGGCCTTCTGAGGGTGTACTGCCGACCCCTGGAGACCAAAGTTCACAGTCGAACTCCCAAAGATCCTCAGGGCGGAAGTCACGCTCAGTCAGAAAGTCATGCCAGGCATAGTCATCGGCATACAGCGATGAGTCCTCCAGCTCCACTTCCGACGTCATGAGGAAAGCCAAACACCCGCCACCGACATTTTCGGAACGTTGAACACGGCACCCGCGGAAAGCTGTCACCGGCATCCCATATGCTCGGTCACATCCCTAGTCGACAGGAGAACCATGGCCGATCTACGCGTGTTCGTTCCCACTCCCCTGCCTGAGCCGCTGTGCGAGCTCATCGAGAAGCTGGAGCCGCGGATCGAACTGGTGAGGGATCAGACACTGCTGCCGCCACAGCTTTACCCGGGGGATCATCTGGGCGACAGGAACTTCAAGCGGACACCACAGCAGCAGGCGGCGTATGAGGCTCTCATCGACAGTGCGGACGCACTGTACGGAGTGCCGGGTCAGTCCGGCGCGGAGCTGGGGAGGGCCGCACGCGCCAATCGCCGACTGCGGTGGGTCCACACCACTCCGGCAGGTGGCGGCAACCAGGTCAGAGCGGCGAAGCTGGCGGAGGAGGAACTGCAACGGATCACGTTCACCACGTCGGGCGGAGTTCATGCCGAGCCGCTGGCCGAATTTGCTGTCTTCGGAGTACTGGCAGGCTCGCAGAATTTGCCGCAACTGCTCCGGGACCAGCGCGCACATACATGGGGAGCACGGCGTCCGGTACCGCTGATCGCGGACCAACGCGTCGCCGTCGTCGGCCTGGGCGGGATCGGGCGGGCGGTGGCCCGCAAACTCAGTGCGCTGGGAGTTGAGGTGGTCGGTGTTCACCGGCGCAGCATTGAAGCAGAGGGCGTCTCACGGATCGTCCCGCCGGAACAACTCGCCAGCCTGCTTCCCGACGTCGACGCCGTGGTGCTTTGCCTTCCGGCCACCGATGCCACCCGTCACATGCTCAGCCGCACCCTGCTGGAGCAGGTCAAGGCGGGCATCACAGTCGTCAATGTCGGTCGGGGCACCACCATCGACGAGGAGGCGCTGACCGAGGCGTTGATCGACGGCCGCGTCGGGTTCGCTGCTCTTGACGTATTTGAACAGGAACCGCTTCCAACGAACAGTCCGCTCTGGGAGCTTCCAAACGTCGTCGTAAGTCCTCACAACGCGGGAACCTATGAGGACGAGGAGCGGAAAATCGCAGAGTTGTTCGCGGAGAACGCGAGGCGTTTACTGGACGGGGAGCCGATGCTGAACGTTGTCGATACCGTCGAGTTCTACTGAACCGGCGCGCTACATCCACTTCTTGTGCTTGAAGGTGAGATAGAGACCGATCCCCATCAGGACCATCAGGGCCAGCGCAAAGGGGTAGCCGAACGCCCAGCCAAGCTCCGGCATGTGTTCGAAGTTCATCCCGTACACCGTGCCCACCAGTGTGGGTGCAAAAAGAATGGCCGCCCAGGAGGATATCTTCTTCACTTCCTCGCTCTGGGCGAGACTGGCTTCCGAAAGATGACGCATCTCTTCGTTCTGCCGCTGTGTCACAAGTGTCGCGTGGACGGAAAGGGCACTCTGCAGCAGGATTCGGAAGGAATCAACACGCTCGATCACCCGAATCACATGGTCTTGAACGTCGCGAAGGCGGCGCTGTAGCTCCAGATCCATGTCGTACTTCTCGGCCCCGCGCAGCAGGGCATCGAGCATAGGACGCAGCGGATGTGCTGCGCGCTGGAAGCCGATGACCTCGCGGGAAAGTTCGTAGATGCGGCGTGCGACGTCAGGAGCGGAGTTGAAGAGCTCATCCTCAATCTCGTCGATGTCATTCTCGAGTCCCGCAACTACCGGCGCATACTGGTCAACCACTTCATCGAGAATTGCATACAGCACCGCTTGCGGGCCGAGGGCGAGGAGCTCCGGCAGTGCCTCCAGCCGTCGTCGTACCTTCGCCAGGTCAGGCGACTCAGCCTGACGGATGGTGACGATGAAGTCGGGCCCGATGAAAACATGAAGTTCACCGAATTCGACGATCTCCTCCGCGTCCAGGTAGCGTGCAGGACGCAGGACGGCAAACAGTGTCTCACCGTAACGCTCCAACTTGGAGCGCTGGTGACCGTGAAGCGCATCCTCAACGGCCAGCTCGTGTAGGGCAAACTCTTCAGCAACCCGTTGAATCTCGGCGGCATCCGGCCGATACAACCCGATCCAGGCCATCCCGCCGTGGTCACGCTTGAGTTCGAAAGTCTCATCCAGGTTCACCGGGTTGGCAGTACGGTGGCCGTCCACGTATACGCCGTTGTCAACGATTGTCACCCGATTGTCCTTTGCTCTCGTTCCTTCCAGTGCTTGGGCGAGTCTCTCACGTGCACCCACTCCCACGGCCGAAGCCCCGCGTCAGTTTGACGTCTGCAACTGGTAGATCAGTGCTGCAGCCACATCAGCCAGACGCACGTTGGTGTCCTGGGACAGCTTGCGCAGCAGGTCGAA
>NZ_JAPSHV010000013.1 GCF_031179385.1 Arthrobacter sp.
TCGACCAGGCCGGCACCTGGTGGTGGCTTGCAGCCAGCGCTCCCCACTCCGGCACGCCGCTGGATCTGATGCACACCGCTGGTACGGCAGCGGCCGTCGTCGGGCTCTGCCTCGTGGTGACACGTCGGCTGCCCTGGCTGCTGCTGCCGCTGTCGGCTCCCGGTGCAATGACGCTGACCCTTTACTCCCTGCACATCTGGGTAATGAGTATCGTCGACCAGCAGGAGGTTCCCCTGGACCCTGCGCCGGTCTACTGGGCCCAGGTGACCGTCTTCGTTGCCCTTGGGCTGCTGGTGCGGAAACTAGGCGCGCGCGGGCCGCTGGAATTTGTAGCGGCCGGCGCAAGCGACGCGGCCCGCTCGCCGAGCAGGGCACGAAGGGCCGGCTAGTCCGCTTCCCCGCGGAAAAGCTTCGCTGCGTGACGCATTGAGCGGCGTGCGCGCGTGCGGTCGCCGGCGGCGTCGTAGGCGCATGAGAGCCGGAACCAGGAACGCCAGTCGCCCGGATTGGCTTCGGCTTCCGCCTGGTACGCGGGGAACTGCGCATCGGCTGCCTCCCGCACGATGCGGCCCGCAGGCGTGCGTGGCAGGTCATCCACCGGCAAACCGCCCTCCGAGTCGAGTGTGGACGCCATCCGCTCGGTCTGGGCGCCGAACGAGAGTTCCCGAACCAGGGCCCATGCGCCGATCATCGGAAGGAGGAGGTAGGCCACACCAAGCGCCTTGGCGACGGGATCCGGATCGGTCAGCAGGATCACGCTTCGCTGCAGTGCGACTATGAGCCAGAAAGCAAGGAGAACAGTGACGAAGACCACGCCTATTTTGACGCGATGTTTCTTCAGAAAGTCCACAGTCTGCATCACGCCTGCAGGTCCAGGTAACCGTCCAGGCCCACGGTGAGGCCAGGACGCGAACTCACCTCGCGGACCCCGAGCAGCACGCCCGGCATGAAGGACTCGCGGTGGAACGAGTCGTGGCGGATGGTCAGCTGCTCGCCGACGCCCCCGAAGAGGACCTCCTGGTGCGCTACGAGACCCCGCAAGCGCACGGAGTGAACACGGACGCCGTCGACGTCACAGCCGCGGGCACCGTCGCGTGCCGTTCGGGTGGCATCCGGGCTCGCGGCGAGCCCGGCCTCGCGACGCGCGTCGGCAATGAGAGCCGCCGTCCGCTCCGCCGTGCCTGACGGTGCATCCACTTTGTCCGGGTGGTGGAGTTCGATGAGCTCAACCGATTCGAAGTACCGCGCCGCCCGGGCGGCGAAGGCCGTTGCGAGCACCGAGCCGAGGGCGAAGTTGGGCGCGATCAGCACACCGACGTGGCGGTTCCGGTCCAGCAATCCCTCGAGACGACCGATTCGTTCCTCGTCCCAGCCGGTGGTCCCGACGACGGCGTGAATGCCGTGCTCGACGGCGAACGCCACGTTGTGTTCGGTGCTCTCCGGCACCGTGAGGTCCACAATCACCTGCGCGCCAGCTGTCACAATGTCCTCGAGTGAATCTGTCCTGCCAAGGGCAGCGACTAGTCGGAGGTCAGCAGCAGCATCGATAGCCTTGACGGCCTCGGTACCCATGCGGCCGGAGGCGCCAAGAACGGCAACGGAAGTCGGTTGAGTCATGGGGCTAAGCCTACTGGCCGAGGGTCTCGCGCCGAGCGCCAGCGAGACGTGGGAGGCCAGCAGGCGCTACTGGTCCGGTCAGCCCTCGACGCCGACCCATTCGACCGAGCCGTCCGCGAAGAACTGCTCCTTCCAGATGGGGGCGCGGGCCTTGACGGTGTCGACGAGCTCAGTACACGCTGCAAATGCTTCGCCGCGGTGGCCCGAGGCCACGGCTGCGACCAGGGCCGGATCCCCAATCGCCAACGGGCCGGTGCGGTGCGCCACCCAGATCCGGATGCCTTTGTACTTTTCGGCGATTTCCGCGGCGATCTCGGCGATCACGTTTCCCGCGGAAGGGTGGGCGCTGTAGCCCAGGCGGTCAACCTGCCGGCCGCCGTCGTGGTTGCGCACCACTCCCCCGAAGCCCACCACCGCTCCGCAGTCAGCGGAACCTACGACGCTGAGGGCAAGATTCAGGTCGAGGGGCTCGGCGGAAACGCCGGCGTACAGGACAGTGCTAGTGCTCATGGCTTCCCTCAAGTTGCTCGCAGATGTGGTCAAGAACGGGGTCCAGTACGTCCAGGCCGTCCTGGACTGCCCCCGGCGATCCCGGGAGATTGATGACGAAGGTGGAGCCGGACACTCCGGCAAATCCACGGCTCAATGCGGCCATGGGAGTCTTTGCGGCTCCTGCCCGACGGACCGCCTCCATGATTCCCGGCAACGAACGGGTGAGGAAGGGTTCGGTGAGCTCAGGGGTGACGTCGTCGGCGCTCAGGCCAGTGCCTCCGCTGGTGATGAGCACGGACGGTGCGCCGCCAAGGCAGAGGGCGAGGGCCTCGCGCACTGCATCGCCGTCAGGAACCACTTCCGCACGCTGCACGGCGTAGCCCTTTCCCACCAGCCAGCGCTGGATCAGGGGCGCGCATTCGTCCTCGTACACGCCTGCCGCGGCACGCGTCGACGCGATGATCAGCGCGGCTGTCCTGGGGGAACTCATGCGATCCAGTCCCCGCTCTTTCCGCCCGATTTCGCCAGGACCCGAATGTCCGTGACGACGGCGTGCTTGTCCACGGCCTTGATCATGTCGTAGAGCGTCAGGGCGGCAACGGACGCCGCAGTCAATGCCTCCATCTCAACGCCGGTCACAGCGGTGGTCTTCACCGTTGCCGTCACGACGACCGCGTCGCCGTCCGGGGCGAAGTCCAGGGTCACCTTGCTCAACGGCAACGGGTGGCACAGCGGTATCAGCGTCGAGGTCTGCTTGGCCGCCATGATTCCCGCTATGCGGGCCACCGCGAGGGCGTCTCCCTTGGGAAGGTCGCCGTCCACGATCAGCGCGATGACTTCCGGGGTTGTCCGCAGGACGCTCTGAGCGGTTGCCTCACGCGCGGTAACCGCCTTCGCCGATACGTCGACCATGTGTGCTGAGCCGTCGTCGCGCACATGGGTCAGCCGGGCTTGGGGTTCGGTCATGTCAGCGCCTCTCGGTTGGGATTACTGGGATGAAGTGGTTGCACGCCGCCGCGGAGCTCGCTGAGCAGCCATACGGCAACCGGTGTGCCCGCCTCCACAGTGCCCGTTCCGACGGGCAGGTGCACAAGCGCGTTCGATCCGGCAAGGGCGTGCAGGAGGTGGGAACCTGGCCCGCCAAGCAGCGTAACGTCTCCGATCCCCTCCCCCTGGCCGGTTCGGTCTGTGTAGAGCCCCCGGCGGACCTGGTGCTTATTTTCCGGCGAACGGACGTCCTCGGTGAGCCGTGCCGGCAGGCAGACCCGGTTACCCGGTATCCCGGTAACTGTGCTGAGCGCGGGCCGGAGGAACATTTCGAAGGAGACCAGCGCGCTCACCGGGTTGCCTGGGAACCCGAGGAAGGGCACTCCGTTGATGGTACCGATGGCCTGCGGCCCGCCGGGCTGCATGGACACCGACAGGAACTCGACGCTGCTGTCTGCCAGCGCCTGCTTGACCACTTCATAGGCACCCTGGCTGATGCCGCCGGTACTCAGGATGAGATTGACCGGCCGGCCGATGGACTGCAGTGCCTCCCTCAGCTTCTCCGGATTGTCAGCCACGATGCTGTGGAGCTGTACTTCCGCGCCCGCCTCTTCAAGTGCCGTCGTCAGCAGTGTGGTGTTGGCGTCGAAAATCCGGCCGGGGGCAAGCGCGGTGCCGGGTTCCTGGACTTCGTCGCCCGTGCTGAGGAGCAACACGAGGAATCGTGGTCGCACGGACACCGTTGCCAGGCCGCAGGCCGCCACCAGACCGAGCTGCGCGGGCCCCAGCAGGGTCCCCGCCTCCAGGGCGATACTTCCAGCCGCAACATCGCTGCCTGCGCGCCGGATGAAGGAGCCCTCCTCGACGGCGGGCAACTCCACCGTGAGCTCGGAGTTCCGATACTGAGTGGTGGTGGGGAACAGGGAGGGCACCGCCCGCTCGATCGGTACGACGGCGGCTGCCCCCTCCGGGAGCATGGCTCCCGTCATGATGGGTGCGGCAGAACCAGGCAGAAGTACATCGGGTTTGGCACCGGCAGGCACCGGGGGCGCGACCGAGAACCGCCGGGCCTCGGAGCCATCGAGGTCAGCGTGGTGGACCGCGTAGCCGTCCATCTGCGAGTTGTCGAAGGGAGGCAGGCTCACGGGGGCGCGCAGGTCCTCAGCGAGCACCCGTCCCCGCGCCGCCCTGAGGGGCAGCATTTCGGCCGTCCGGTCGGCGAAGGCGCTGCTGTACCTCAGCAGTCCGAGTACGGCCTGCTGATGTTCCTCGACTGTTCGTGTCATTGTGCCCCGTTGTATCAAGCCGCGCGGACATTACGTGGTGTGCATGCGATGATGCACATCCCAGCCTAGCTGGGGCGCGTCCCGCGAAGCTCCCCGAGCCTTGGGATAAATAAATGGAGGGCCTGAGACAAAGGGCGTAATGTCGGACTATGGCAATCCCACTTGGCAGCCCTACCGTGCGCGCGAATATGCCTGCGCCCGATGCCGGGCTGGTTGATTCCTACGGGCGCAGGGCCACAGACATGCGCTTATCCCTCACCGACAAGTGCAATCTTCGCTGCACCTACTGCATGCCGGCCGAGGGTCTGGAATGGCTGCAGAAGGACCAGGTGCTCTCCCGCGAGGAAATTGTCCGGCTGGTCGCCATAGGAGTGAACATATTGGGCATCCGCGAACTTCGCCTGACGGGCGGTGAGCCGCTGGTGCGGGCGGACCTGATCGACATCATCGCCGATATCCGCGCCCAGCACCCTGACCTACCGGTATCGCTGACGACCAACGGCCTGGGCCTGGACAAGAAAGCTCAACGCCTCAAGGACGCCGGCCTGACCCGGATCAACGTTTCCATGGATTCGCTGCACCCGGACACCTTCGCCCAGCTGACCCGCCGGCCTTTCCTCGACCGGGTTCTGCGCGGTATCGAGGCGGCTGCCGCCGTCGGTCTCGGGCTGGTCAAAATCAACGCCGTACTCATGCGCGGAATCAACGACCACGAGGCGCCGGACCTGCTGGAGTGGGCTGTCTTACGTGGATTCGAACTGCGTTTCATCGAGCAGATGCCCCTCGACGCCGATCACGGATGGACCCGTGACGGGATGATCACCGCTTCCGAGATCCGAGAACGTCTCACCGAACGGTTCGTGCTCACGCCCGACCCGCGGAACCGCGACGGTGCCCCCGCCGAACGGTGGGAGGTGCGCAGGCCGGAAGCGCCCGACGTCGTTATCGGCACCGTGGGAATCATCGCCTCCGTGACGGAGCCCTTCTGTGCAGATTGCAGGCGCACGCGCGTCACGGCCGAGGGCAAGATCATGAGCTGCCTGTTCTCCCGCGAAGAAACAGATTTGCGGGACCTGCTGCGCTCGGGCGCCGACGACGACGCCATCGCCCGGCGTTGGCAGGAAGCAATGTGGGCCAAGCCCAAGGCGCACGGCATGGACCATACCGGCCTTGGGGCTGCCGACTTCGTGCAGCCCGACCGCTCCATGAGTGCGATTGGCGGCTGAATTGCTGGTTCGATACTTCGGCGCGGCCCAGGCGGCCGCCGGCGTCCCTGAAGAACGCCTCGATCTGGACGGCGTGGCGCTTTCGGAGGTGCTGGGCGAGATCCGCAGCCTCCACCCCGACGGCGATCCGTCCATGGCAAAGGTTCTGGAACGAAGCAGCTTCCTGCTCAACGAGGTTGCGCTGCGCGACCATACCGCACCACTGGGACGCGGCGACGTTCTCGATGTCCTGCCGCCGTTCGCCGGGGGCTAGGCGGCAGGACATCGCCGGCCTGGCTACAGGCCCAGCTCCGCCTCGCTGTCGAACGGTCCAACGACCGTGATAGTCCGGGGTGCATCAGCGAGCTGCCGTGCGAGCGCCTGCACCTGATCCGCAGTCACAGCCCGGACGCGCTCCAGCGTAAGGTCAAGCCCGAGGAACTCGCCGCTGACCAGCTCCGCGCGGCCCAGTCGGGTCATCCGCGAACCGCTGTCTTCGAGGGAAAGCACCATGCCGCCGGAGAGCTGACCGACCGCACGCCTGAGTTCCTCGTCGCTGACGCCCTCCGATGCCAGCCGCTCGAGCTCCGCGCTGAGCAGGCCGATAACCTGGCCCGTCTTCGCCGGGCTACACCCGGCATACATGGCGAAATAACCTGCGTCGGCGTACGACGCCGAGAAAGAGTAGGTCGAGTAGGCGAGCCCACGCTTCTCCCGGATCTCCTGGAAGAGACGGGAGGACATGCCCCCGCCGAGCACCGCGTTGAGGACGCTCATCACGAAGCGCCGATCGTCCGTGGCCGTCAGTGCCGGACAGCCCACCAGGACATTCGCCTGCTCCACTGCGCGCCGGATCACGTGCACTCCACCGCTGTCCTTGAGCACGGTAGGCTCCGGCGCACGCCTGGGAACGGGGGCGGCGTCTGCTGCAAGCGTCCACCCCGCCCGTTCAAGCGCCTGCACGACGAGTGAGCATACGACGTCGTGATCCAGTCCTCCGGCCGCCGTCACCACCAGTTCCTCCGGACGGTAGTAGCGGCGGTAGTGGTCAAGGACGGAGTCGCGCGAGATGGCCTTGATAGCGTCAGGGGTCCCGCCGATGGGGCGCCCAAGCGGGTGTGCGCCCAGGACGGCTTCGACAAATTTTTCGTGCGCGACGTCGGACGGGTCGTCGCTGTCCATCGCGATCTCTTCCAGGATGACGTGGCGCTCCTGCTCCAGTTCCTCCGGATCGATGACGGCCGATGTCACCATGTCCGCGATGACATCTATCGCCATCGGGAGGTCGGAATCGAGAACCCTCGCGTAGTAGCAGGTATTTTCCTTGGCGGTCGCAGCGTTCGATTCTCCCCCGACCTCATCAAAGGCGGCGGCGATATCAAGCGCGGTCCGCCGTTGTGTTCCCTTGAACAGCAGGTGCTCGAGGAAGTGCGTGGAACCATGCTCTCCGTCGGCTTCGTCGCGGGAACCGACGCCCACCCAGAAACCGATGCTCGCCGACCGCTGCCCGGGCATTGCCTCGGTCAGTACACGGACACCACCGGGCAGCACAGAGCGGCGGACCACCGCTCCCCCCTGTGCTCCCGCAACGAGCATGGAAGAGTGCTCGGAACCGCCCGTCACCAATGGAAGTAGGACGGGTGAGCCCTGGCCTGTTTCAGTCATAACTTCTCCTCAACGCCAGCGGC
The DNA here is from genome assembly GCF_031179385.1 of Arthrobacter sp. Classification (GTDB taxonomy): domain Bacteria; phylum Actinomycetota; class Actinomycetes; order Actinomycetales; family Micrococcaceae; genus Arthrobacter_D. The sequence continues at coordinate 7,276 of NZ_JAPSHV010000013.1, forward strand.
TCCGCGGCGAATCAGTTCGCCGCGGAGCCGTTGGTTTGTGCTTGTCAGCGTGTCCGCTAGTTGTCGTCGCCCTCGGCGGCATCCTGTGCGTGAGCACCCGGAGCGTCGTCAGCAGCGGCTTCGCCGGCTTCCTCCGCCACTACGGGCGAGAGAGAGAGCTTGCCGCGGTCGTCGATCTTGGTGATCTCGACCTGGACCTTCTGGCCCACGGAGACGACGTCGTCGACGTTGTCCACGCGCTTGCCGCCGGCGAGCTTGCGCAGCTCTGAGATGTGCAGCAGCCCGTCCTTGCCCGGCGTCAGTGAAACGAACGCACCGAAGGTGGTGGTCTTCACAACCGTGCCCAGGTAACGCTCACCGATCTCGGGAACCTGCGGGTTCGCGATAGCGTTCACCGCAGCGCGGGCAGCTTCGGCCGAGGAACCGTCAGTGGCGCCGATCAACACGGTGCCGTCGTCCTCGATCGAGATGTCGGCTCCGGTGTCTTCCTGGATCTGGTTGATCATCTTGCCCTTGGGGCCGATGACCTCACCGATCTTGTCGACCGGGATCTTCACGGAGATGATGCGCGGAGCGAACTCGGAGAGCTCATCCGGGGTGTCGATCGCAGCCTCAAGAACTCCGAGGATGTGCAGACGTGCCTCCCGGGCCTGCTTCAGTGCTGCCGCGAGCACAGAAGCCGGGATGCCGTCGAGCTTCGTGTCGAGCTGGATCGCCGTGACGAACTCGGAAGTACCAGCGACCTTGAAGTCCATGTCACCGAAAGCGTCTTCGGCGCCGAGGATGTCGGTCAGGGCCGCGTAACGGGTCTGGCCGTCCACTTCATCGGACACGAGGCCCATTGCGATGCCCGCAACCGGAGCCTTCAGGGGCACACCGGCGTTGAGCAGCGACAGCGTCGAAGCGCAGACGGAGCCCATCGAAGTGGAACCATTGGAGCCGAGGGCCTCGGAGACCTGGCGGATGGCGTACGGGAACTCCTCGCGGCTGGGCAGAACCGGGACGAGAGCACGCTCCGCCAGCGCACCGTGACCGATTTCGCGGCGCTTCGGCGATCCCACGCGACCGGTTTCACCGGTGGAGTAGGGCGGGAAGTTGTAGTTGTGCATGTAGCGCTTGCGCGTCACCGGAGACAGCGAGTCGATCTGCTGTTCCATCTTGAGCATGTTCAGCGTAGTGACGCCCATAATCTGGGTCTCGCCACGTTCGAAGATGGCCGATCCATGAACGCGCGGAAGGACCTCCACCTCGGCGGTGAGCTTGCGGATGTCGCTCAGCCCACGGCCGTCGATACGGACCTGGTCACGCAGGATGCGCTGACGCACAACCTTCTTGGTGACCGAGTTGAAGGCTCCGGCGATTTCCTTCTCGCGGCCCTCGAACTGGCCGGAGAGCGACTCGATGACCTCGGCGCGGTAGGCGTTGGCTGCGTCCTCTCGCTCCTGCTTGTCGGCGATCGTGAAGATCTCAGCCAGGCGTGAACCGGCAGCACCCTCAACGGCAGCGAAAACGTCGTCCTGGTAATCCTTGAACACGGGGAACTCAACCGTGGGCTTGGCAGCGCGGCCGGCGAGGTCCGACTGGGCTTCGCACAGTGCGCGGATGAAGGGCTTTGCAGCCTCAAGGCCGTCGGCGACGACCTCTTCGGTAGGTGCCGTCGCACCGTTGTCCTTGATGAGGGACCAGGAGTTGTCGGTGGCCTCAGCCTCGACCATCATGATCGCTACATCGTCACCGACCACCCGGCCGGCAACAACCATGTCGAACACGGAGTTCTCGAGCTCGGAGTGCTTCGGGAACGCGATCCACTGGTCCTCGCCGGAGCCGTCGGAGACGAGCGCAACGCGAACGCCGCCGATCGGACCGGAGAACGGAAGACCGGAGAGCTGCGTGGACATGGAAGCGGCGTTGATAGCGACGACGTCGTAACGGACATCAGGATTGATGGCGAGCACGGTGACGACGATCTGAACCTCGTTGCGCAGACCCTTCACGAAGGCCGGACGCAGCGGGCGGTCCATCAGGCGGCATGCGAGGATCGCCTCGGTGGACGGGCGGCCCTCACGGCGGAAGAACGAGCCCGGGATGCGGCCGGCAGCGTACATACGCTCTTCGACGTCCACGGTGAGCGGGAAGAAGTCGAAACCTTCGCGCGGGGACTTTCCTGCAGTGGTGGCGGAAAGGAGCGCGGTGTCCTCGTCGATGTAGACCATTGCGGCACCGGCGGCCTGCTGGGCGAGACGCCCGGTTTCGAAGCGAACTGTGCGCTGGCCGAAGCGACCGTTGTCGATAACGGCTTCGGCGAACTGGATTTCGGGACCCTCCATAGAGAGTCACCTCCGTTTCTGTGGTGACGGAGGCAGGCGGCGTCTTGCTGGTCAACGCCGTTAGGACGGGTTGTGGCACCCGGTCTTCGATCGAGGTCCACGGGAACTGCCATCACACGGATGGTGCCCGGAGACCACTACCGAGGACCGCGAATGCCTGCGTGTCCGCCTGGCTCCTGGTATGGACTTTTTACTTCCAACGCACTCCTGGGAGTGCGGTTCCTTTGCGGCATATCTGCCGCAAAGATTGAAGGCGGCTCCTTCCCGAAGGAAGGGGCCGCCTCACAGTCTAACTAGCGGCGCAGGCCGAGGCGCTCAATGAGCGTACGGTAGCGCGTGATGTCGGTGTCGCGCAGGTAGTCCAGCAGACGACGACGGCGACCAACCAGCAGAAGCAGGCCACGACGCGTGTGGTGGTCGTGCTTGTGCTTCTTCAGGTGTTCGGTCAGGTCAAGAATTCGGCGGGAAAGCATTGCAATCTGCACCTCAGGCGAACCGGTGTCGCCCTCGGAGGTTGCGTATTCCTTGATGATTTCCTGCTTCAGAGCGGCGTCAAGTGCCACAAATAACTCCTATGAGTTGTACCGTGAACAAAGTAGATGCCGGTTCCCCTCGCAGATCGAGCGGAGCTCCGGCGGTGGTCCAGCAACCACGGACTGCAGCAGGACCTCGGTCAACTTTACCCGTAGGTACGCTGTTCTGTCGAAAGCACGCTACGGGTCTGGTCCACGTCCAAGCGCATCTGGTCGATCAGTGCTTCGGGCCCGCGGTAGGTCACCATACCCCGCAGCCGACGTACGAACTCCACGATCACCGTCTGCCCATACAGGTCAAATACGTCGATCTCTTCCTTCGGCCGATCGATCACGTGCGCCTCGACCTGCCTGGACACGCCTTCGAACGTGGGATTGGATCCGACGGAGATCGCTGCGGGCCAGCGCACCTGGCTGCTGTCGATGAGCCAGCCGGCGTAGATTCCATCAGCGGGAATGAACCCGGTGGAGTCGGAGGACAGGTTTGCGGTGGGAAATCCCAGGGCCCTCCCCCGGGCGGCTCCGTGCACGACAACGCCGCGCATGCGATGGGGCCGGCCCAGGATACGGGCCGCCGTCGTGACGTCCCCGGCAACCAGCGCTTCACGCACCCAGGTTGAGGAGCAGCGCCGCTGGCCTCCAGCCGTCGTCGTACTCTGCAGGCTTGATCCGAAGTCGTCGATGACGACCACGTCGAAGCCGAGCTGGGCGCCCAGCTCCTGCATCGTCGAGAGGTCGCCCGAGTTGCCGCGGCCAAAGCGCACGTCATGGCCGATGACCACGGCCTTCGCCCGCAAACCGTCGACGAGGACCGACCGGACGAACTCCTCCGGCGTCAACGCGGCCAACTCGAGGGTGTAATGCATCATCAGCACCCCGTCGATGCCTGTGTCGGCAAGGGTTTCCACTCGGTCCTGCAGGCCCATGATCAGTTCGGGCGCGCTCTCCGGCCGATGAACCTGGGCGGGATGAGGCTCGAATGAAATGACGACGGCGGCTGCATTTCGTTCGTGGGCGGCAGCCACCAGTTGCTGAAGCACGCTTTGGTGGCCGCGATGGACACCGTCGAAGTTCCCGATGGTGACGACTGCGGGACCGAAACCCTCCGGCACATCGGCCAGGTCTCTCCAGTAGAACACGCATCTCCCTTGGGGTTGGGCGGGTAACAGTACCCTTCGTCGTTCCTTATTATGGCCGATCCATGAACGCAGTCAGGACGGAGACTTCCCGGGCCAATCTCTTTTCCTGCACAGCGACGCCGGTTGAGGCAGTTTGTGCACATGGAAGCCGGAGGGCCGCCTCTCGGAGAACGGCACAGCGACGATTGATACCTGTTGGCCGCACCCACAAGGGAGGAACGCGGCCCCCACTCACCTCAGGAGGATCTTCCGTGTCATTTTCCCTGTTCCTATCCCGGCGCCGAGGGGCAATGCGGACGGCCGGAGTGTGCCTCTTCCTGGTCACCCTCTTGTGTCTGCCTCAGGTGCCATCGTCCCAGGCCGCGCCGGTGGGAGGAGGATGGACGCGAGCGGCCGGTGTGCACGCGGCCGAACACTTTGTGGGCCAGTACAAGAACTCCCGAGGCCTGGCCGCGTACTGCACTGATTTCGAGCGGCTCTCCCCGGAAAATGCCGGAGGATACGAGGACGGACATTCGGGCGGCTTCATCCGTAGTGACGGGAGTGCATTGAATCCGACAGAGAACGCGGCGTTGTCCTACCTGCTGCACCGGTGGGGTGACACCGCGGACAATGCCACCGCGGCGTCCGTGCAGCTGGCCGTCTGGGCGCTTACCTCCCCCGGAATGGCGTGGGATTCATCCGGGATGGACGCCATCCTGAGGGCAGAGCGACTGCCCGATGGGGTGGTGGCGGAGGCACGCTCCATGACCAAGGTCGCATTCAGCGAAGCGGGCCCCTATGAGGTTGACATCAGACTGGAGGCCGCGGGAGCTGAGGGAACAATGACCGCGTCCGTCTCCGTTCTTGGTGCAGACGGCACATCGGCAGCCGGTCTGGCTGCCGGTGCAGAGCTGAGTGGACCGTTTGCCTTGGCTGAGGAGAGGGGCGCCACCTGGACCACTGCTGATGAGCCCCACCGGCTCACCCTGAAGCGGACAGGACTAGGCGGAGGCTCACTCACGGTTTCAGTTCCCCGGACACCGGCGGCGGGAGTGCAGTGGCTCCTGCCATCCCGCGACGGAGTCCAGAGACTGCTTGCTGCAGCAGTTGTTGAACCGCGTGATTCAGCCGCAGCAATCGCCGACCTCCCGGCTTTCCAACCGACGGTGGTCACCCGCGCATCCGCTGCGCGAACAGGCGTGGGCACCACCGTTCATGATGTCCTGACAGTGGGAACCTCTCCCGCTGCAGGAGGTCCTGGTGGAACGGCACCGTGGCTGTCATTGCCCGGAGACGGAACCCCGGTGTCTGTGGAGGTCGTATCAACGCTGTGGGGACCCCTGCCGTCTCGTCCTGTCCCTCAGGAATCAGTGCCTTCCGACACCCCCATGGTGGGCGCCGTTACCACCCGCGTGAACGGTCCGGGGAGGTACGACACCCCCGGGCTGGTTGTCCCCTCGCCGGGATGGTACGTCTGGACTGAGTCGATCAGCCCCGAAAGCACCCTTCCTGCTGAGGCCTCCCGTTATGTGCTCGCTTGGCAGGGGAAATACGGCATCACAGATGAGACGACCTTCGTACCGTGGACACCAGACATCACCACTGAACTGTCGACACACGACTCACTTGTCGGTGAACGGGTTACCGACACAGTGATCGGGTCAGGCTTTGGGCAACCCTCAATCGAAACCGGTGCGGTTGTGACCCTGTCAATGTACGGCCCGCTCCCGGAGCGGCCCTCACTCACTGCTGACGTGCCCGCCGACGCTCCGCTGCACTCGAAAGTCGAGGTCCCGGCCCTGAACGGCAGCCAATCCAGTGAATCCTTCGCGGCCTTCACCGCTCCCGGGTGCTACACAGTCGTCGCCTCCTACGCGGGCGACGACCACACCAACGCTTTCACCTCCGCTTTCGGTGAGCCCTCGGAAACGGTGTGTGTGGGGGAAGATGAGCCGGCACAACCACCCACACCCGATGCCACCGTAGCGCCGGCACTTCCTGCTTCAGACGAGGTCGGGCAGGCTCCCGCCCGGGCGGAACTCGCACAGACAGGCATTCCTGCGAAGGTTGCCTCCGGAGCCGCACTTGTCATGCTCGGAGTCGGGCTTGCGTGCCTACACGCCGGCAATCGATCGCGACGTACTGCCGGCGAATCCGCACACCGCTAGGGGCGGGCGGCATACTCCCGCCGCAGCTCGGTCGTCTTGGCGATGTACCGGTGCCAGACAAGCAGAGCAGCCGGGAAGGCGAGCTCGAGAACCATGAGAATGATCAGGAGGAAGTGCGGGGTCCCGGAGAACGCCCACGAAAGAACCCGGCCAATACCGCCGATGAACACCATGAGGCAGACCAGCCAGAGCATATTCGCCCATTGGAACTTGATCGCGATCGTCACGAAGGCGGCGCCCACGCCGATCATCATCGCGGCGAAGAATCGGAACTGGTTCTCCAGAGTCGGGTTCACGGGACCGTCTCCCGTCTCCGGTAGCCCTGCTGAACCGGTAATCAGGTAGTACGCTCCGAAGCCGGCAATGAGAAGCCCCACGAGCACCACCACGGTGCGGAACACGCTCCAGTCGTGACTGGTCTTGGTTGTCTTCCCAGCGTCCTTCTTGGAAGTTTTTGAAGGGGCCTTTCCCGACGAGGACTGGCCGGAGGCGGGTTGACGGGAAGCGTCGGACGTGCCCGCAGAACCATGTGAGGGGTTCGCGGAGTCCTGTCCGGCGTTCATGGAAGAACTGCGACGATCCGTGTTGTCAGGGGTGTTGCTGTTCATGATGTTCCCTCTGTGCTCGATGATCCGCCAGGGCCGGGCCCTCTCAGCTCATCCTCTCACTCCCGGCGCTCACGTGCGTCGGTTCGCGGCCGTTACGGCACGGTGTCGGTAGAGCCACCACAGGCCAAGCACCGGCAGGATCAGCGGAACAAAGCCGTATCCCCGGCCGTACACCGACCAGACCGTGTCGGCGGGAAAGAGGACCGGATCGACAACGCTCAGGGTCCCCACAGTCAGGACCCCGATCAGCTCGAGGGACACCGCAGCGAGGGAATACCTGTACCAGCGCACCCCCGACCGGCTCAGGGAGACGGTAGCGAAGACATACACGAGGGCGGCCACCGCGGTCAGCACATAGGCCAGCGGAGCCTCGTCGAATTTCGTCGCGAGCTGGAACGCCGCGCGCGCGGTGGCCGCCAGCGCAAAAACACCGTACACGGCAATGAGGAGGCGGCCCGGGCCCCTGCTCAGGGTGCCTGCGGAAGCGCCCGGTTCCTGGGTTCCACCGGCAACACCTGCGCCATCGGAGGTGTGAGCCGCCTCCCCCGTTGCATCGTGCCTGTTCATGCCGGCACTGCTCCGTCCCATATCTGCTCCATCCGGTACAGCATCACGAAAATGGTCACTCCTACCGCGCCTAATACCAGGTTGCTCCATTGTGAACGCTCAAGGATTGCCCACCAGAACGCGCCCACCGGGATCATCAACGCGGTCAGCAAATAGCCCCAGAACTCCCATACCTCGCCCGTAACGGGTTCCCCGCCGGCCTGCCGGAAAATCCCCGCCACCAGGTACACGAGGAGGAACAGCTCCACGGCTGCCACTGCAAGGATGGTCACGTCATTGGGAGGCTGCCTGATCACGGCCGCACCGATGCAAATGAGAGTCGAGAGAAGGCACACCACCGTGCCGGCGATGAAAAAACCGTCGACCACCATCAGGCGCCCGCCTCGCCGGGTGCGAAGACCAGGGCAGGTTTGGCCTCCAGGCCCCGGTTCTCGAGGAGGGCGATCAACGCGCCGCCCGGGGCAAAAGCGGCAACCGGACGGTCAGTGTGGTCCGCTGAGGGCGCTGGGGTGTCGGCGCTGGCACCAATCCTGCGGCCATGGGAAAGATCCTGAGCCTCTGAATCACTCAGCTCACGAACGGGAAAGAGTGCGCGGGCGGCTTCATCGATGCCGAGCAGCCGAAAATCCTGTGCCAATTCTTCGAGGGTTGATGCCTGGTCGAGACTGTACGGTCCCACCTCTGTCCGGCGCAGCGCCGTGAGGTGCCCGCCGACCCCAAGAGCGGCCCCGAGATCCCGCGCCAAGGCGCGGATGTAGGTTCCGGAACTGCACCGCACCGTTACATCGAGGTCTTGTACGACTCCGCCCTGCAGCCGGCGGATCTCCGAAATATCGAAACTGTGAACCGTCACCGGCCGAGGCTGCAGAACCACGTCCTCCCCGGAGCGAACGCGGTTGTAGGCACGCTCACCATTCACCTTGATCGCGCTGACGCTGCTGGGAACCTGGCTGATCGAACCGGTGAGTGCGGCAACCGCCGTCCGAATAGCCTCCGATGGAACCACTTCAGCCGAGACCTCCGACGTCACTTCGCCCTCGGCATCGTCGGTGATGGTGGACTGCCCCAGGCGGATCGTGGCTGTGTAGGTCTTGGAGGTGCCCACAATGTACGTCAGCAGGCGCGTCGCGCGGTTCACTCCAACCACGAGGACCCCTGTGGCCATGGGGTCGAGGGTACCCGCGTGCCCCACCTTCCGGGTTCCCGCCAACCGCCGCATCCTGCCGACGACATCATGGCTGGTCCAGCCCTGCGGCTTGTCCACTATCACTAGTCCTGAGTGGACCTGCCCGGAATTCACGCCTTCCAGTATAGGTCTCGGCGCCTTCCCGCCCGTCACTCGCTACGATGCCCGTATGCCGTCCATCGCCAAGCACGTCGAGAACCTTCCCTCCAACCAGATTCGGGAGATCACCCAGGCCGCGTGGGCGACGCCCAACGCCGTCGTACTCAGCATCGGCGAGCCGGGGTTTCCCGTTCCCCGCCACATCCTCGACGCTGGAATCGCCGCGCTGGACAGGGACGACACGAATTACACACCGAATGAGGGCCTCGCTGTGCTGCGTCAGGGTTTCGCGGCACGCTTCGGAACAGTGAACGGTGTGGATGTCGACCCGTCACGGGTCTACGTGACTGCCGGTGCGCAACAGGGCCTGCACCTGGCCATGAGCATGCTGCTTGAGCCTGGGGACGAAGTCCTCATTCCCAACCCGGGCTACCCGACCTTCATCATGACTGCCCAGCTGGTGCACGCTCGCGCTGTCGACTACCCCCTCCGCCCGGACAACGGGTTCCAGCCGAAGATCAGCGACCTGGAGCAGCTGGTGAACCCGAGAACCCGGCTTCTCGTGCTGAATTCCCCCTCGAATCCGCTCGGCGCCGTCTTCAGCGAGGACCTCACCAGGGAGCTCGTGGAGTTCGCTGAACGCCACGACCTGTGGATTCTCTCGGATGAATGCTACGAAGCGTTCACCTACGGCGTTCCGCACGTGAGCCCTGCACGCTTCGAGGGAACGCCGCGGCGTGTGCTGACCTCACTCACCCTGTCAAAGACGTTCGGGCTGACGGGACTGAGGATAGGAGCGCTGATTCTGCCGGACGGGCTGGGGCAACAGTTCAACGCGGTGATGGAATCCATCGTCTCCTGTGTCGGAGCGTCGCCCCAGTATGCGGCGATCGCTGCCTTGACCGGACCCACCGACTACATTGAAACGGCGGCCGCTCACTACCGTTCCAACCGGGACGCGGCGACGTCGGTGCTTCGTTCACTCGGGATTCCCTACCTTGAGGCGCAAGGAGCGTTCTACCTGTGGGCCGACATGTCCCACGCGACCGGGGGCGATGTGCGCTCCTGGGTCCGGACCTTCCTCGCGGAGCAGAGCGTCGCGGTCGCTCCGGGAACTGCCTTCGGTTCCAACGGAGAGGGGTGGATCCGCATCGCGCTCTGTACAGACAAGGAAAGCCTGCTCACCGGAGTGAGCAGGCTTCCTGGGCGCAAACAGGACTAACGCGACTCGTCGTCCCGGTCGTCTTCCTCACCGGGCTTGCGGTACGGATCAGCATCGCCGGCAAAAGCGGCCTTCCGAGCGAGTTCCGCAACTTCCGCGTCCCGTTCCTTCGCGGTGCGCAGCAGATCTTCGAGATGGCTTGCGTTGACCGGGATCTCGTCCGGAACAAACTCGAGCGTGGGGGTCAAACGGGCCGTGATGTTCCTGCCCACCTCAGAGCGGAGCACACCCTTCGCTGATTCCAGCGCCTTGTGCACTGCGGCCTGTTCCTCTGACTCGCCGAACACCGTGTAGTAGATGGTGGCGTGCTGCAGGTCGTTGGTGACCCTGGCGTCAGTGACGGTGACCGCTTCAAGCCGGGGGTCCTTGACCCGACGGCGGAGGGCTTCGGCGACAATGACCTTGATGCGCTGCGCCAACCGTGCGGCGCGTGCGGCGTCTGCCATGACTTCTCCTTACTTCCTCCCCTCAGGGAGCGACAACGACGACGGCGGCAATGGCCCGTCGTCGGAATGGGGCAGGAAGCGGGGCCGCTGCATGCAGCGGCCCCGCCTGAGATGAACCCTAGACCCGAGGCTTCTCGCGCATCTCGTAGGTCTCCACGATGTCGCCTTCCTTGACGTCGTTGAAGGAGCCCAGACCGATACCACATTCGAAGTCCGTCCGGACCTCGGTGGCATCGTCCTTGAAACGGCGCAGCGACTCGACGGTGAGGTTGTCGCCAACCACGACCCCGTCACGGATGAGACGTGCCTTCGAATTCCTGCGAATTACACCGGAACGAACGATCGAGCCTGCAATGTTGCCGAACTTGGAGGACCGGAAGACTTCCCGGATCTCGGCAGTGCCGAGTTGCGCTTCCTCGTACTCCGGCTTGAGCATGCCCTTGAGCGCCAGCTCGATGTCATCAATTGCTGCGTAGATGACCGAGTAGAAGCGCAGGTCCACGCCTTCGCGGTCGGCAAGCTCGGCCACACGCTCAGCGGGCCGAACGTTGAAGCCGATGATGATCGCGTTGTCGACAGTTGCCAGGTTGACGTCGTTCTGCGTGATGGCACCCACGCCGCGGTGGATGACGCGCAGGGCGACTCCTTCGCCGACGTCGATCTTGAGCAGCGAGTCCTCGAGGGCTTCGACCGCACCCGAAACGTCACCCTTGAGGATGAGGTTGAGGGTGTCAACCTTGCCCTCGGCGACGGCCTGGTCGAAGTCTTCCAGGCTGACGCGCTTGCGGCGCTTGGCCAGCGCCGCGTTGCGGTCTGCTGCCTCACGCTTCTCAGCGATCTGACGGGCGGTGCGCTCATCCGACGTAACCAGGAAGGTGTCGCCTGCACGGGGCACTGTGGACAGACCCAGTACCTGTACCGGACGGGACGGACCCGCCTCCGAGACGTTTTCGCCGTCCTCGTTGAACATCGCACGGACACGTCCGTGAGCGATACCCGCGACGATGGTGTCGCCGACCGTCAGCGTTCCCGACTGGACCAGCACGGTCGCTACTGCGCCGCGGCCCTTGTCGAGGTTCGCTTCGATGGCAATTCCGCGGGCGTCCTTGTTCGGGTTGGCTCGCATGTCGAGCGCCGCGTCCGCCGTGAGCAGTACCGCTTCGAGCAGTTCGTCGATTCCCTCGCCCCGCAGCGCGGAGACGTGCACGAACATGGTGTCGCCGCCGTACTCTTCCGGAACCAGACCGTATTCAGTGAGCTGACCCTTGACCTTGTCCGGGTTAGCCCCTTCCTTGTCGATCTTGTTCACTGCAACGACGATCGGAACGCCGGCCGCCTGGGCGTGGTTGAGCGCTTCAACGGTCTGAGGCATGACGCCGTCATCCGCAGCCACAACCAGCACGGCGATATCGGTCACCTTTGCACCACGGGCACGCATGGCGGTGAACGCCTCGTGACCCGGAGTATCGATGAAGGTGATCGCGCGGTTGTCGCCCTCGTGCTCGTGGTCGATCTGGTACGCGCCGATGTGCTGGGTAATGCCGCCGTGCTCGCCTGCCACGACGTTCGACTTGCGGATCGCATCCAGCAGTCGGGTCTTACCGTGGTCGACGTGGCCCATGACCGTTACCACCGGCGGACGTGCTTCAAGCTGCGCGTCACCTTCAGCGTCAAGCTCTGCATCCAGGTCGATGTCGAAGTTCTCGAGCAGCTCACGCTCCTCGTCCTCCGGGGACACAACCTGGATCTTGTAGCCGAGCTCGTCACCGAGAACCTCGAACGTTGCTTCATCCAGCGACTGGGTTGCCGTAGCCATCTCACCGAGGTGGAAGAGCACGGTCACCAGAGCTGCGGGGTTCGCATCGATCTTCTCGGCGAAGTCAGTGATCGACGAACCGCGGCGCAACCGTACAACAGTGCCGCCGTCGCCGCGGGGAACGCTGACGCCGCCCAGCGACGGGGCTGACATCTGCTCGAGCTCTTGCCGCTTCGCCCGCTTCGACTTGCGCTGCTTGCCGCGACCGGCACCACCCTTACCGAAGGCACCGGCAGTACCGCCGCGTCCGCGGCCGCCCTTGCCGAAACCGCCGCCGACCGGCGCTCCGCCGCCGCCACCGGCTCCAGCACCGGCACCAGGGGCTCCACCGGGACCACGACGAGGTCCGGCACCGGCAGCTCCACCGCGACCGGGAGCCGCGGGGCGCTCGGTACGGTTCGGCATCATGCCGGGAGTCGGCCGGGCTCCGCCGGCACCACCGGGACGCGGTGCACCGGGGCGGGGTGCTCCCGGACGCGGTGCTCCCGGACGGGGACCGCCCGCACCGGCGGCGGGACGCGGACCGCCCGCTCCGGCAGCCGGACGGGGTGGTCGCTCGTCATCGCGGCGCCCTCCTGGACGCGGCATGCCCTGCGATGTTGCAAAGGGGTTGTTGCCCGGACGGGGGCCGCCGGCACGATCGCCGTCACCACGCCCGGATCGGGGCATGCCCTGGGACGTTGCGAAGGGGTTGTTGCCGGGGCGGGGACCGCCTGCACGATCACCACCGGGGCGAGCTGCTCCGGGGCGTGCCGACGTCGGCCGTGCGGCTGCAGGCTTCGGGCCAGGCTTACGGTCAGTTCCGGAATCGCTGGTGGAACCGGATTCGGGGGCTGCCGGAGCCTCTGGAGCCGGCTTCGCAGCAGCAGGTGCCTTGAACGCCGGGGCTGCAGGTGCCTGCTCGCGGGGTGCCTCGGGCGCCGGAGTTGCCGATGCCGCCGGTGCTGCGGGCTTCTCGGAAACCGGTGCCGGGGCGGGCGCCGGAGCCGGAGCAGCCGGAGCCGGTCGCGGGGACGCTGCTGCCTTGGGCGCGGGCTGGGGAGCTCGCGCCGGTGTTGATGCGGGCGCCTTGGCGGCTGCCGGCGCATCGGGGAAAGCACCGCGAAGTTTCTTCACGACGGGGGCTTCGATGGTTGAGGATGCCGACCGGACGAATTCGCCCAGTTCCTGCAGCTTTGCTACTGCATCCTTTGAGGTAATGCCGAGCTCTTTTGCAAGCTCGTGTACGCGGACCTTGGCCACATTTCTCCTTCTCGGTCCGCACCGAGTAAGGAGCGAACCGTCTAATTCCTACTGCAGACCCCAACCGCCGAAGCAGTTGACGCGCCGATTGCAGAGCTCAACAGATTGTTCATCGTTGGGCACTCATGGCTGGGTACTCATCGGGTTTCCATCAGTTTTCTGACCCGCTTTCAGGGAGGACGGTGTTCATACAGGACAGCCCCATCAGGAGTTGCCCTGGAGTGTGTGCAGCCAATGTTCCACGCTCTGCGTATCCACCGGGCCCCGAAAGGCGCGGTTGAACGCTTTGCGTTTGAGCGCGAGCTCCACACAGGACGGCCGGGGGTGCAACCAGGCACCCCTGCCCTCCAGCCGACGGCGAAGATCCACCTCAGCGACGCTGACGCCGCCACGGTTAACCGCTGACCATCGAACCAGAGAGACTTGGTCGTCACGGCCCCGGCAACCGATGCAGGTTCGTACCGGCTGGTGGCGTAACGACATAAGCCCTATCCATTCTAGCGCCATGGACGTCGATATGACGCATTGGCAAATTGTCGAGGAAAGTTCCCCGCTGCCTCAGGCTCCGGCGGCGTCCGACGCAATGTCGATGCGCCATCCGGTCAGCTTCGCTGCAAGCCGCGCGTTCTGGCCTTCCTTGCCGATAGCGAGAGACAACTGGTAGTCAGGCACGACGACACGTGCGCTGCGGGTTTTCTCATCCGTGATGGTCACTGACGAAACGCGCGACGGTGACAGTGAGCTGGCGATGAAGGTCGCCGGATCATCGCTGTAGTCGACGATGTCGATCTTTTCGTCGTTGAGCTCATTCATCACCGCGCGAACGCGGGAGCCCATCTCGCCGATGCAGGCACCCTTCGCATTGACGCCCGGAACATGGGCTTTCACCGCGATCTTGGTGCGGTGGCCGGCTTCCCGCGCCAGCGCCACAATCTCCACGCTCTTGTCCGCGATCTCGGGAACCTCGAGTTCGAAGAGTTTCCGCACGAGGTTCGGGTGCGACCGCGACAGCGTGATTGACGGACCCTTCATTCCGCGGTGCACGTCGATCACATACGCACGCAGACGGGTTCCGTGGAGGTACTTCTCGCCGGGGACCTGCTCCGGCGGCGGCAGCAGCGCTTCCACCGATCCAAGATTCACCTGGATCATGTGCGGGTTGTTGCCCTGCTGGATCAGGCCGGCTACCAGCTCGCCCTCCTTGCCACGGAACTCACCCAGGATGTTGTCGTCCTCGGCGTCGCGCAACCGCTGAAGGATGATCTGACGCGCGGTGCTCGCCGCGATCCGCCCGAAACCGGTGGGCGTGTCATCGTACTCACCCACTGCTACGCCGTCGTCGTCGACTTCCGTCGCCCAGATGGTGACGTGGCCGGTCCGACGGTCCAGCTCCGCCCGGGCAATATCCTGTGCACCGGTGGTCTTGTGATACGCAACCAGCAACGCCTGCTCGATCGTTGGGATCAACAGGTCAAGGGGAATTTCACGCTCGCGTTCAAGTAGCCGCAGAGCGCTCATATCTATGTCCATTGGGGGCCTCCTCAGCAACCAGCGGTGTAATCAGTCATTGTCGCCGCCGGATTCCTCGGCATCAGCGTGGGTGAACTCAACCTGAACGGTACCCTTGCGGATTTGGTCGTAGGGAATCTCCCGGTCTTCACCGAATTTGGGCTTGGTGCCCTTCTTGACGGTCAAGAGCGGTGTGAGGGAAATCGACTGCTCCTCAGCGGCGATCAACCGCCCCTCAAGTACTTCACCGTCTACCAGCTTTACGTCCACCAGCCGGCCGACGTTCCGTCGCCAGTGTCGCGGCTCTGTGAGCGGCCGGGAAACACCCGGCGATGAAACCTCCAGATTGTAGGGACGTCCGTCGTCGCCGGGATCGTTGTCGAGGGCATTCGAGACGCTCTGCGAAACTTCGGAAATGGTGTCGAGGCTCACTCCCTCAGCGCCGTCGTCCGGTAGGTCGACAACTACGTGCAGTGTCCGGTGGCTTCCGGCGATGCGGACCTCGACGTCTTCGAGGATCAACTTGTGCTGCTCCACGGTGGGCCGCAGAAAATCCCTCAGCCGCTGGGCTTCAGCTGCGGCGTTGAGGTGTGCGGGAGTCTCACTACGGCCGTATGCCGGAGCCTTTTGCCTTTCGGCAGTGGTCTGCTTGCCGGACCTAACAGCCATTGCCGCCTCCCGCTCGATGATCTTGTAGCTACTACCCTAACGACTTTATGACAGGTCGGTGAATGGCACACCACACGGGTCTCTCGCATGGCATGATGATCGGTTGTGACGCAATCGAATGACCGTTCCGCCACCACCGGCAGCGGCTTCGGTGGAGCAGTTCGGCGTGTCCTGCGGACGGTCGTGCTGATGCTTGTTCTCCTGCTCGTCGCGTCAATCGGTTTGGTCATCGGCAAGGGTTCTCCGGACCGCGTACCGAGCGCAGAGGAAGTCGCCCTTAGCGGCGCCTCCACCGCGGCCAACGGCCTGGCATCCACCGCCACCGCCCTGGAGCGGACAGTACCTGTGACCAACGGCTCGGACTATGCCGAGCTTGCGGAGATGTTCGGGATACATGCCCTCGCGCTCCGGCCCGCCGGCGCGACGGAATCGCCCTCCCCCTCCGTCTCCCCCGTCGTAAGTTCGACGCCGTCGCCTTCCACCGCGACAACGACGCCGGCACCCTCCCCTGCTGACCTGCTGGCCGAGCTGACAGCCTCCTATACCGAGAGCTTCGAAGCTGCCGCCACAGTGGAACCGGGCCCTTCCCGCGTCCTGGCGTCGGCGGCAACTGCGCAATGGCTCCAGAGCCGGGAGCTTGCCGGGCGCCTCGACGCCGCCGTTCCCGGGATTCCGGTGCCCGAAGTGCGCCATGACGACCTCACTGAACCGGCGTGCCCGCTGGAAACCACTACGTTGGAGGAGCCGGAGCCCGGCCTGGATGGTGCACGGACGGCGGTGCTGGCGGAACAGCGTGCCTCCTATGCGTATGAGGTGATCGCCGCCCGTGCCGACGATCCCGCACCTTTCCTTCGGCGGATGGCGCAGCACGAGAGCGCAGCCGCCCTGGGTGCCGCCGTACTGGCGCAGCACTGCGTCGCCGAGCCGCTCCCGGCAGCCGCCTACGCCCTCGACGACAGCTTCCAGTCGGCGCCCGACGACGCGCTGCGGGAGCTTGAGAGCGGGTTGACAGTTACCTACGCCGACCTCGTCGGAGTCAGCGCACCGGGACCTGTGCGTGAGTGGGCGCTGCGCCAACTCGTTGAAACGGCCCAGCACCTCGCCGAGTCCGTGGAAGGAACGTCGCCCAAGGACGCCCCGGGAATACTGCCCGGGATCGACCCGGTCGAGTATCCACGCTTGCCGGAGCCTGCCAGCTAGTCTTGACGGGTGGACGCACTCAACATCGAGCTCCCGCGCACCTTGGTGCGCAGGGTCCTGAGCCTGCCAAGCGGCAGGGCGTGGCTGGAGTGCTGGGCCGGCATCGCCGAGCGTTACCTGGACCAATGGGATCTGGTTCTCGAGCTGGAACCGGAGGCTGCACCGTGGACAGGACACTGCGCCGTCGTGCTTCCCGTTGCCTGTGCCGACGGGCGTCCCGCCGTCCTCAAGATCACAGCCCCGCACGCGGAGGCCGCAGCCGAGCCTGAGGCTCTGGCGTTGTGGGACGGCCGCGGAGCCGTTGAACTGCTCGACAGTGCCGGCGACGATTTCGTGCTGCTTCTTGAGCGGCTCGACGGCGATTCATCTCTTGCGGAGCTGCCCCTGAACGAGACCACAGAGATTTGGGGATCGATCATGCGCCGGCTTTCCATCAGGCCTGGCGGTTCCACAGGACCGGACCCGAGATGGTTGTCCATCCCCTCCGTCGCCGATCAGGCTGAGCAGTGGACGGACACGTTGCCGCTCGAGTGGGAGATGCTTGGGCGGCCGTTCGACCGCTGGCTGCTGGAGTACGCCCTTGAGGTGTGCCAGGTGCATGGGGCGGTGGGCCGGCGCCGGGACCACGACGTGCTTGTTCACTCCGATCTGCACTACCTGAACATCCTGCCGGTACCCGAGCGGCCCCGTCAGTTCCTCGCGATCGATCCCAAGCCGGTGTTGGGAGATGCAGAGTTCGCTGTAGCCCCGATGCTGTGGAATCGGATCAGCGACCTGTCGGAATCTGACCCGGCGGCGCACCTGCGCGACCGGTGCACCGACCTTGCACTCGCCGCGGGTCTGGATGCCATGCTGGCCAGAGACTGGTCGGTGGTCCGGGAAGTGGAGAACGCGCTGGGCTACCTCCGCGAGGGGAAAGCCGACGACGCCGACCGCTCGCTGTGGGTCGCGAGCAATCTTCTGCGCAAGCCGCTGGGGCACCTGCCGCCGGCTGGCCGCCTTGCCGCCCCGTAACCGTCACTCAGCGAATGTTCTCGACCCACACGTCATAGCCGAGCTTCAGGATGAGGGCTCCGACGACCACCAGGAACACCGCTCGGATGAAGGTACTGCCCTGGGTGATCGCCATCCGGGAACCGACATAGCCGCCAACCATATTAGCCAGGCCCAGGATCAGGCCGACGCCCCACAGCAAGGAGCCGTTGGGCAGGAAGAAGACCAACGCACCGAAGTTGGTGGCCATGTTCACGATCTTTGCCTTCGCGCTGGCGCCCAGGAAGCTGTATCCGAGCAGGGTGACCATTGCGATGATCAGGAATGAACCTGTACCCGGTCCGATCAGACCGTCATAGAAGCCGATGACCAGCCCGATCGCGCCGGCCGTCCCGTAGTGCCGGTGACCGGTGTGCCTCAGCTTGGTGAGGGTGCCGACGGTCGGACGGAATGCGGTGAAGATGGCCACCGCCACCAGCGCAACGATGATGATGGGCTTGAACACCGACGCCGGAAGCGACGCCGCGAGGACAGCACCGCCGAAACTGCCGATGAGCGCGATGACCGCCATCGGCACCGCGGTCCGAAGATCCGGTCTCGCGCGCCGGAAGAAGGTGACGGCGCTCGTCGTCGTGCCGAAGATGGAACCCATCTTGTTCGTGGCCAAAGCCTGCACGGGGGTAATGCCCGGCACCATCAGCAGTGCGGGCAGCTGAATCAGCCCTCCGCCGCCCACCACGGCATCAACCCAACCGGCGGCGAAGCCCGCCACCACGACGAGCACGATTGTAGCCAGCTGGATTTCTTCCAGCCCGGACATCACCGTGAGCGCCTCAGGCGCGGGCGAGCGTCAGCAGATGCTCGACGACGTCTGCCACAGCTACATTCCCGCTCTCACCTGTTCGGCGGTCCTTGACCTCCACCTGGCCCTCAGCCAGCCCACGGCCGACGACGACGATGGTCGGAATACCGATCAATTCGGCATCGCCGAACTTCACGCCCGGAGATACCTTCTGCCGGTCGTCGTACAGAACGCTCAGGCCCCTGGCCTCCAGTTCGGCTGCCAGTTCCTCGGCGGCAGCGAAGATCTCAGAGCCCTTGCCCGTCGCGACGAGGTGGATATCTGCCGGTGCCACGTTGCGCGGCCAGATGATGCCCTTGTCATCGCGGTTGGATTCCACCAGTGCTGCCACCGCACGCGTGACGCCGACGCCGTAGGAGCCCATGGTGACCGTTGTCAGCTTGCCGTTCTGGTCAAGGACCTTCAGGTGGAGCGCCTCAGCGTACTTCCGTCCGAGCTGGAAGATGTGTCCCATCTCGATTCCACGCTGTGCGCGGAGCGGACCGGAGCCATCCGGGGCTTCGTCACCTTCACGCACTTCAACTGATTCGATCACGCCGTCCCACGTGAAGTCACGGCCGGCAATGAGGCCGAAGACGTGCTTTCCCTGGACGTTTGCCCCGGTGACCCACGCGGTGCCGGAGACGACCCGCGGGTCGACCAGGAAGGGAAGGCCGGTAGCGCTCTTCGAGCCCAGCACCGCTGAATCGGGGCTGAGGCCCGGACCGATGTAACCCTTCACCAGCCCCGGGTGCTTTTTCAGGTCCTCGTCGGTGGCTGCCTCAACGGCAACCTCACCGCCGACAGACAGGTGGACGGCGATGTTGGCCTCAATACGCTTCAGGTCGACGTTCCGGTCGCCCGGGACTCCAACAACCACGAGCTCGCGCTCACCCGTGGGCAGAACTGCCGCGAGCACGACGTTCTTGAGGGTGTCAGCAGCAGTCCACGGGCGGTCCTCACGCGGCAGGACTGAGTTGGAGTGGTCGACCAGCGTCTCGATGGTCGGGGTATCAGGCGTGTCCCGTACCTCGGCGGCGGGCGCATCGGCGTAGTCAAGCTCGGCCGGCACCACCGTGGTGACGGCTTCGACGTTCGCCGCGTATCCGCCGTCGGACACCACGAAGGTGTCCTCTCCGATGTCGGAAGGATGCAGGAACTCCTCGCTGCGGGAGCCTCCCATCGCTCCGGCGGTGGCGGCTACCGGGATCACCTCAAGCCCGAGCCGGGCGAAGATCCGCAGGTAGGCCTCACGGTGCAGCTCGTAGCTGCGCTCGAGACCGGCGTCGTCGACATCGAAGGAGTAGGAGTCCTTCATGATGAATTCGCGTCCGCGGAGGAGCCCTGCCCGCGGCCGGGCCTCATCGCGGTATTTGGTCTGGATCTGGTAGAGGCTGAGCGGCAGGTCCTTGTAGGAGTTGTACAGGTCCTTGACGAGCAACGTGAACATTTCCTCGTGGGTGGGCGCCAGGAGATAGTCCGCATCCTTGCGGTCCTTCAGGCGGAAGATGCCCTCGCCGTACTCGGTCCAGCGGTTGGTGGCCTCGTAAGGCTCCTTGGGCAGCAGCGCAGGAAAGTGAACCTCCTGAGCGCCGATGGAATCCATCTCCTCGCGGATGATCGTCTCCACCCTGGCGAGGACTTTCAGTCCGAGCGGCAGCCAGCTGTAGATGCCCGGAGCGGCACGGCGGATGTAACCGGCGCGCAGCAGCAAGCGGTGGCTCGCCACCTCAGCTTCGGCGGGATCTTCGCGCAGCGTGCGCAGGAAAAGAGTGGAGAGTCGAAGGACCACGCTTGGAATCCGTTTCTTTGGCACTTTCTGCCGCGGATGAAGGGAGTACGGCGGCAGTAAACAACACCTACCAATCTAACCGGTCCGGCGGACTGTAAATGACACCGCAGTTCAGCGGAGCCGCAGCTCCGCCACGACCAGGTCAGTCAGCTTCTCCGCCCGGGCGACGTCGGCTTCGGGATCCGTTGAGCTCCCCACGAGCACGTCCACCACTGTGCTGCCCACCGCGGCCCTGACCGTGATTGACTGCTGGATGGTCCCGGGCACCTGGGCGGTGGTGCGCAGGGCCAGGGTTTCGTCTGCCGCGGTATTCGCTGAGATCTGCTCCACGGTCGTACGGACGGACTGGTTGGAGATGTCCATGGTGAACTCGGAGCAGGGACCCAACTGCTTCCGGCTCGCCTGCACCTGTGCACGCGCCGCCTCTGCCGACGCGAAACTCGACAGGCTGACGGTGTCGGGCTGCAGGGATGACTCCCCCGCAAAGGTCATCGCACCGCGGCTGGCCCCTTCCGACACGTCGGGACTGGATTCGATGTAGGCGTGGCACTCCTCGGGAGTCACCGTGATGCCCGCGACCTGTTGAGCGGCTTCCTTCTCGCGGGTGCGGATTTCTGCGTCCGGAATTACCTGGGCATTCAGGGATTCCGCCTCGTCCACAGCAGTGAGCACCGCAACCAGCTCCGCCGGGTCCAGCTGGGAACCGTCGCCGTCTTGCGGCGCGCCGCCGGGAACGGGATCCGGCTGGCCCGTACCGGGCTCAGCGGAGGATGCGGTGTTCGTGGGCGTCGATGATGCCGCCGGCTCTTCTTCGACCGGCGCGCCGGTGCAGGCGGCCAGCGCGAGGACAACGGCGAGTGCGACGCCGATGCGATGCGCGCTGGTCATGACAAGCCTTTCGCGGCGGGACTGGAGAGGAACGGATTCGGAGATCAGAAGAGGACGGTAGCGAAGAGACCTGACTGCCTGAATCCGACCGTCCTGTACAGCGCCAGTGCCCGGGAGTTGAAGTTGTTTACGTACAGGCTGGCGACCGGCGCCAGTTTGAGCGCCTCGTTCACGACGGCGGACATATAGCCTGCGCTAAGTCCCTGTCCGCGATACACCGGGTTGACCCAGACGCCCTGGATCTGCGCTGTGCTGGCCGACACCGTCCCCAACTCTGCCTTGAAAATCACCTGGCCGTCGTCGTCAAAATCCACCAGCGAGTGGCGCCTGCGAATAAGGCTGGCCACCCGCCGCCGGTAGTGTTCCTCGCCTCCGATGTACGGGGAGTATCCCACTTCCTCTTCGAACATGGCCGCGCAGGCGGGAAGGATTCTCTCCAGCTCCTCACTTCGCGTGTGGCGGAGCGTCGGCGTCGGGCGAACGGGCGAGGGCTCGCTGATCTCGAGCAGCGGCTGCTCGGCACGAACGTCGAACGGGTCGGGGCTGTAGGGACTGAAGGTGGACCAGATGCCCATCACGCTCTCCGCCGGACCGAAGATGGAGGAAAACCGCCGTCCGCTTTCGCCGAGCAGCGTGCCCAGTGCCGCGGCGTCATCACCTGCCATCCCGATGGGGACCAGGTTGACTCCTGTCCAGCAGGCGGAAAGCATCCGGGAGCCGCGGAACGCCCCGATCACTTCCCCGCCGGACGACGACGGCGCGGCCGTGCCGGACGCCTCGAGGTGCGCGGCCATGAAAACGTTGGCCGTGCTGTCCGAGTTCACCAACTCCCAGAGAGGTGGGGTGTCCCTCCCCGTGAGAGTCCGAAAGGCTACTCCACTCGGGGACTGTCTACCGGACGGTAACCACGGGGCCACCCGAGCCAGCAGTTTCGCCATCGGCTTCGCCCATCTCTTCGGCAATCCTCATTGCTTCTTCAATGAGTGTCTCAACAATCTGGTCCTCAGGAACAGTCTTGATGACTTCTCCCTTGACGAAGATCTGGCCCTTGCCGTTTCCGGAAGCCACACCGAGGTCGGCTTCGCGTGCCTCACCCGGACCGTTGACCACACAACCCATCACGGCAACTCGAAGGGGAATCTCCATACCCTCGAGACCGGCAGTCACCTGGTCGGCGAGGGTGTACACATCCACCTGGGCTCGGCCGCAGGAGGGACAGGACACAATTTCCAGCTTGCGCGGACGCAGGTTCAGCGACTGGAGGATCTGGTTTCCGACCTTGATTTCCTCAACGGGGGGTGCCGACAGGGAGACCCGGATGGTGTCACCGATTCCCTTGGAGAGCAACGCGCCGAAGGCTGTAGCGGACTTGATGGTGCCTTGGAACGCAGGCCCGGCTTCGGTGACCCCGAGGTGCAGCGGCCAGTCGCCCCGCTCAGCCAGCAGTTCGTAGGCCCTCACCATCACAACAGGGTCGTTGTGCTTGACCGAAATCTTGAAATCGTGGAAGTCGTGTTCCTCGAACAACGATGCTTCCCAGACAGCGGACTCGACGAGCGCCTCGGGGGTCGCCTTGCCGTACTTTTCCATCAACCGGGGGTCGAGCGAACCGGCGTTGACGCCGATGCGGATGGACGTGCCTGCAGCTTTGGCGGCGGCCGCGATTTCCTTCACCTGGTCGTCGAACTTCCGGATGTTTCCCGGGTTCACACGGACCGCGGCGCAGCCGGCGTCGATCGCGGCGAAGACGTACTTCGGCTGGAAGTGGATGTCAGCGATCACGGGGATCTGCGACTTCCTCGCGATGATGGGCAACGCTTCGGCATCGTCGGCAGACGGGCACGCCACGCGGACGATGTCGCAGCCCGACGCCGTCAGTTCAGCGATCTGCTGGAGCGTCGCGTTGATGTCGGTAGTGGGAGTAGTGGTCATCGACTGGACGCTGATCGGTGAGTCCGATCCAACGCCTACAGACCCCACCTTGATCTGGCGGGTTTTGCGCCGAGGCGCCAGGGTGGGCGGCGGAGCGGCGGGCATTCCGAGGTTGACCGAGGTCAAAGCATCCTCCAGGGATAGGTAAGGCTTGGTGGGGAGGGACGGATCCTGGGTGCGGCAGGCCGGCTACCGGTCCGCGTGCTCCGAGAGAACTCCGATGACGGGGTTCCACTGTGTTGTCTTGACCGCGGAGATGACGCCCGCGGTTGCGAAAGGATCCTGCTTCAGGAGGTCGCTCAGCTCAGCTTCGCTGCCTGCAACGAAGAGCAGCAGCGCCCCTGCGTTGTCTGCGAAGGGGCCGGATGCCAGGACGTTTCCCTTGCTGACCAGCTGGTTCAGCCATTCGCGGTGCGCGGGGCGATGCTCATCCCGGCTGGCTGCGGATTCGGCACCATACACGTACTCGACTGCAAAAACACTCATGTCTCCACCCTACGTGATCAGAGGAGATAGACCGCTGTGAGGCCCGCGACAGCGCACGCCCACAGCAGGGATGTCAGCGTCCCGATGATGAAACGTTCGGCGGCTGCAGGGGTTTCTTTGAGCTCCGCATAGCGCCCGAGACCTTTGATTGCCACGACGTAGGCGATAGCCACCGGCTCATTGAGGAGGATCGCCAGCGCAACACCGGTCCGTTCGAGGATGCCGATCACGAGTCCACCGCGAAGAACCCCCGGGGTGTCCGGAGCCGACTCGTGGAGAGCAACCTCGGCTTCCGGCGTCGACTCTACGTCCGTTGCGGAAACGTCCGGTCCGGGGACGGACTGGTTCTGCTGCTCATCCACGGCCCGCGCGAGGCGCAGGACGGCCAGCGTGATGGGTGAGCCCAGCAAGCCGGCAGCGAGCAGCGCCAGAAATCCCCACAAAATCTCCATTATTTTCTTCCCCCATCCGCGGCCGGGTGAACATTCTCCTCCGCCAGCTGCAACAATACTGCGGCAGCGGGACGAGCCGCCCATTCCTCGATCCATGCTGAGCGGGAGACCGCCTTGCTCACTGCCTGGGGGCTGATGTCCAGTGCCCGGGCGACCGCCGACTGGCTTCCCCTCTGCTGGGGCTCAAGAAGGTCCAGGATGCGCCACTCCGCTTCGGACCGGTTCATGACGAATCGCCCGATGAGCGACAGCACACCTTCAGCTTCGGCGGCGCCGTGGCGGCCTTCCACCGCGAGCGGGGCGCGGTCCGCCGTCTTCTTGGCGCGTTCGACGGCGGCCCTCGCCGCGACGAAGGCGCTTCCGCGCCCCTCCCGCGGGCTTGCCGGTAAGGGAAGTTCCACGGTGCCGATGCCTATTCCCACGTACCATCCGCCGTCGCGCACGCACCGAAGGGTCGCTTCGACGACCGCCTCGGCTGATCCCAGGACACCCTGGATCTCATCGCCGACTGAGCGTTCGAAGGACACCTCCGAGGGCACGTCTTCGAGACAAGCCAGCAGGTCCGGGACCCGGTCCCCTGTGTGGGTACTGTCGCGTTGGTCGATCGTCAGGACGTACATCGTTCAACCATAGAAGGTTGGATTACCTAATTCAACCTAAAGAGGGTGAAATGTGAAATTCAACCTAGCCGAAGAGATCCACCGGCTTGACGATGTCTGCGTAGATCAAGAGGGCGCCCATGCCCATCAGCAGGACTGCGACGGCATACGTGACGGGCAGGAGCTTTGCCATATCAAACGGGCCCGGGTCCGGCCGTTTGAACAGTCGGGCAATACTCCGGCGCAGACCTTCCCACAGAGCTCCGGCGACATGGCCGCCGTCGAGCGGCAGGAGCGGGATCAGGTTGAACACGAACAGCGCAAGGTTCACGCCTCCCACCAGACCCACGAGCGTCGCCGCCCGGGCTTCGAAAGGAATTTCCTCCATGGCGGACACCTCGCCTGCAATACGGCCCACACCCACTACGCTGATGGGGCCCTCCGGATCGCGCGGCGCGTCAGAGAATGCGGCTTCAGCCACCTGAGCCACCCGCTGCGGCAGATTCAGTACGACCCCGGTCACCCGGACCAGGCTATCCCCCACCGCGGGCATGACCTCCGACGCCGGCTGCGGCACCAGTTCCTGCTGGGAGCCGACGCCGATGAAACCGACCTCCTGCATGACCGGTGTGCCGTCCGCGTTCAGGAGTGCCCTCCCATCGATGTCCGGAACGGGTCGTTCGGTCAGCAGGGGCTCGATCGTCGAACTGAAGGTCTCGCCGTCCCGGACATAGGTGATGGGTACCTCCCGGCCGGCAGCGTCGCGGATCCAGGAAGAAAGTTCCATCCAGCCGGTCACCTCGCGTCCGTCGAAGGTGACAATGCGGTCGCCCGGCTTCAGGCCCGCCTCAAACGCGGGCGCGGCCGGGTCTGCGGGTCCGCAGTCGGTCTGTCCGGTTTCCTGCTGCTGGTCGGCGGGCACAACGCATTGGTAGACCTCGGAAACTGTGGTGGTGGGCTGCGCGGACCCGAATCCCATGATGAGGATGGCGAACATGACAATGCCGATCAGCAGGTTCATCACCGGCCCACCGAGCATGATCACAATGCGCTTCCAGATGGGCAGCTTGTAGAAGACACGGTTTTCATCGCCCGGACGAAGCTGCTCAGCGGCCGCCTGGCGGGCGTCGGCCGCCAGTTGCTGGAACATTCCGGTGCTGGACTGACGGACCGCTGCACCGCCGTCGACCGTTTTCGCGGGTGGGAACATGCCGATCATGGAGACGTAGCCGCCCAGTGGGAGGGCCTTCACGCCGTACTCCGTCTCGCCCCTGCGACGCGAGAAGATTGTGGGACCAAACCCGATCATGTACTGCGTAACGCGCACCCGAAAAAGCTTCGCGGGAACCAAGTGGCCCACTTCGTGCAGCGCGATGGACGCTGCAATGCCGACAGCCACGAACAGCACGCCGGCTATGAACAGCACAATGGTCACTCGTCAGATCCTTCTTGGTGGTTGCATTTCAATCCTGGAAGCCACAACGAATCCGCGCGCTGCGCCGTGCCCACGCCTCGGCGTCGAGTACGGACTCAAGGGTGACGTCGGAGTCGCTCGTGTGGCTTTCGACGACGGCGCGTACCGTATCCACGATGTCCGTGAAGCCGATCCGTCCGGCATGGAATGCCGTTACTGCCTCTTCGTTGGCGGCATTGTAGACCGCCATATGGGTCCCGCCGAGGGCCGAGGCGTCCTTCGCCAGTGCGACGGCCGGGAACGCTTCCTCATCCAGCGGTTCGAACGTCCACGAGGTTGCTTTCGTCCAGTCGCAGCCCGCGGCCGCTCCGCTCACCCGGTTCGGCCAGCCGATGCCAAGGGCGATGGGCAACCGCATATCCGGCGGGGAGGCCTGGGCGAGAGTAGACCCGTCGATGAATTCGACCATCGAATGGACCACCGACTGGGGATGGACGACGACGTCAATACGGTCGAGGGGTACGTCGAACAGCAGGTGCGCTTCGATGACTTCGAGAGCCTTGTTGACCATCGTCGCCGAGTTGGTGGTCACCATGAGTCCCATGTCCCACGTGGGGTGCGCAAGAGCTTCCGCCGGGGTGACCGAGGACATTTGCGCACGTGACCGGCCGCGGAATGGGCCTCCGGAGGCGGTGAGGACAAGCCGTTGCACTTCGTCGGCGGTGCCGGACCGCAGTGCCTGCGCGATCGCAGAGTGCTCGGAGTCGACCGGCACGATCTGCCCAGGGCGGGACGCGTCCCGGACCAGCTGCCCACCGGCAATGAGTGACTCCTTGTTGGCCAGTGCCAGCAGGTGGCCTTGCCTCAGGGCTGCGAGGGTGGGTGCGAGTCCGATCGACCCGGTGATGGCATTGAGGACGACGTCGGCCTCCGGCCAGGCGGCAAGATGCGTTGAGGCATCGGGGCCGGCGAAGATCTCCGGCCGGTACGACGGCTTGCCGGAAGCGCGGGCGGCGTCGTCGATGGCGGTCTTGAGTTCTTCAGCGGAGGCGACTGCAGCCGCCACCACGGGGGCTTCGGTTTCCACGGCCTGTGCGGCCAGCAGCAACAGGTTCGATCCGCCGGCTGACAACCCGGCAACCGTGAAAAGCTCCGGTGACTGCGCGATGACATCGAGTGCCTGGGTGCCGATTGAGCCGGTGGATCCAAGAATGACGACGCGGCGCGGACCAGGCTGGGCTCGTGGGTACTCCATTCCTCCAGTATCGCGTACCCCTCCCGATGTGTTGACTTGGCAGGACACGTCCCTTTTGGCTCGCTCTTCGGGGTGTGTCCTGCCAACTCAACGCGGAAGGTCAGGTGCGCTGTGCCCGCCGCAGGGTCTGCTCGGCGTGGCGAAGGATGGGCCCGTCGACCATCTTTCCCCGGAAGGTGAACACTCCGCCGTGGCGCTGCGCCTCGGCCAGCACGTCGCGAGCGAACTGCTCTTCCTCCGCCGAGGGACGGTACGCATCCCGAATGATCTGCACCTGACTGGGGTGGATGCACGCCTTCATACCGAATCCGGAGGCCACAGCGTCGCGTGCTTCCTCGGCAAGTCCGTCGACGTCCGGAATGTTGACGTAGACCGCGTCGACGGCCTGCTTGCCCGCTGCTGCAGCCGCCAGGAGCACAGTGGAGCGGGCGTGTCTGGCAATGTCGCGGTAGCCGCCGTCGTCCTTGCGGCTGGCGGTGCCGCCGAGCGAAGCCACCAGGTCCTCCGCTCCCCACATGAGGGCGACGACGTTGGGCTCCTCAGCCAGCTCGCTCGCTTTGAGCACGCCGCGTGCCGTCTCACACAGCGCAACGACGTGGAACCCGTTCAGCGCCCACAGGTCCTCGCCGCCTTCGGCTTTGGCCAACATGATCGTCCGGTACGCCGTCTCCCGGAGTGCCTGGAGGTCCAGTGCGAACTCGTGGCTCTGAGCGGGGTTGACTCGCACGATGGTCTTCGCCGGATCGAGCGGATGCGAAATCAACGCTTCGCGGGCCGCAGCCTTGCGGTCGGGAGCTACTGCGTCCTCCAGATCGAGGATGACTGCGTCAGCCCGTTCCGCCGCCTTGCTGTACCGCTCAGGCCGGTCACCGGGACAGAAGAGCAGGGCCGGGCCCATCGTGAAGTCAGTCATGGACGCCGTGTCCCTCTCCGTGCCCCTCTCCGCGCGCAGCTGAGGACCACATCAACACGGTCCGGGTGGCCAGGGCCACTACCTCGCCGTGCTGATTGCGTCCGGTGTGCTTCATGGTCACCAGTCCCTGCCCCGGACGGGACTTCGACGGACGCTTCTCCGTGATCTCGGTCTCCGTATACAGGGTGTCACCGTGGAACAGCGGTTTGGGAAACGAGACATCCGTCAGGCCCAACTGCGCCACGATTGTGCCCTGTGTCAGCTGGGCAACTGACTGCCCGACGACGGTGGCAAGGGTCAGCATCGAATTCACCAACCGCTGGCCGAACGGTTGCTCAGCGCTCCATGCCGCATCGAGGTGCAGCGCCTGGGTATTCATGGTCATGGTGGTGAACAGGACGTTGTCCGCCTCCGTGAGCGTCCTGCCCGGGCGGTGTGCATACACCACTCCGGTGTGCAGTTCGTCGTAGTAGAGCCCACGCTGCACGACGGATCGTGGTGCAGGACTCTCACTCGTCATCGAGGTCGACCTCCACCGGCGCACCCGTAGCCGCCAGTACCTCATCGACACTCACTCCCGGAGCCGTCTCGCGGAGGACCAGCGTGCCGCCGTCGCGCTCGTGGTCGACATCGATCACCGCAAGGTCCGTGATGATGCGGTCCACACAGCCCTTGCCCGTCAGCGGAAGCGAGCAGCGCTGGACGATTTTGGGGTTCCCGTTGCGGTCGACGTGCTCCATCATGACGATCAGGCGCTTGGCTCCGAATACCAGGTCCATGGCGCCGCCCATGCCCTTGACCATCTTTCCCGGGATCATCCAGTTGGCCAGGTCGCCGTTGGCAGCAACCTCCATGGCACCCAGGACTGCGAGGTCGACGTGGCCGCCGCGCACCATCCCGAACGAGGACGCGGAGTCGAAGAAGGCCGAGCCCTTGTTGACGGTGACGGTCTCCTTTCCTGCGTTGATCAGGTCCGGATCCAGCTGGTCCTCTGTGGGGTAAGGCCCGACGCCGAGAATCCCGTTCTCGGAGTGAAGCACCACTTCCACTCCGGCGGGGATGTAGTTGGGGATCAGGGTGGGCATACCGATGCCCAAGTTGACGTACTGCCCGTTCTCCAGTTCCTGCGCCACCCGGGCGGCGAGTTCATTCCGTGTCAGCGCCATGATCAAAGCTCCTTCGCCTGGCTGGAGGTTTCCGTGGGGGCGGACGACGCAGCGTCGAGGGACACTGTCCGCTTCTCGATCCGCTTTTCAATGTTCGGTGTGTGGACTACCCGCTGCACGAAGATACCCGGCGTGTGAATGTGTTCCGGATCCAGTTCACCCGGCTCCACCAGTTCCTCCACCTCGGCGATGGTGATCCTGCCTGCCTGCGCACACAGCGGGTTGAAGTTCATGGCAGTTGCGTGGAAGACGAGATTGCCGTGACGGTCGCCCTTCCAGGCGTGCACCAGCGCGAAGTCGGGATTTACTGACTCCTCCAGCACGTAGTCCTGTCCGCCGAATTCCCGCACTTCCTTGGGTGCTGACGCAATGGCGATGTTGCCGGCGTCGTCATACTTCTGCGGCAGGCCGCCTTCGCTCACCTGTGTGCCCACGCCGGCCGTCGTATAGAAGGCGGGGATGCCCGCCCCGCCGGCGCGCAGCTTCTCCGCAAGCGTTCCCTGGGGGGTCAGGACCACCTCGAGTTCGCCGGCAAGGTACTGCCGGGCGAACTCCTTGTTCTCGCCGACGTAGGAGCTGATGGTGCGCCGGAGACGATGGTCATCAAGCAGTTTGCCGAGGCCCCAGCCGTCCACTCCGCAGTTGTTGCTGATGGTCTCAAGCTCCTTGGTCCCCTGTTCATGCAGCGCGTCAATCAGCGCTACCGGAATCCCACAGAGTCCGAACCCGCCAACGGCCAGGGACGCTCCATCCGGAATGTCCGCTACGGCCTCGGCTGCTGAGGCGACGACTTTGTCTATCACTGCTTCTCCCTTACAAATCGATCAGCTCGGTGAGCTGGGTGGTCAGAGTCCGAGCTCGCGGGCGATGAGCATCAGCTGCACCTCGGTGGTTCCTTCTCCGACCTCAAGGATCTTCGAGTCACGATAGTGGCGGGACACCGTGAACTCATTGATGAACCCGTATCCGCCGAAAATCTGCGTGGCGTCACGGGCGTTATCCATCGCTGCCTCGCCTGCGACCAGCTTAGCGATGGACGCCTGCGTCTTGAACGGCTTGCCTGCCAGCATCCGGGCAGCGGCGTCGTAATAGGCGAGGCGCGCGGTATGGGCCCTCGCCTGCATCCGCGCAATCTTGAACTGGATGGACTGGTAGGCACCGATATTGCTGCCGAAGGCCTGGCGTTCCTTGGCGTACCGGATTGACTCCTCGACGCAGCCCTGGGCGGCACCGGTAGCGAGGGCAGCGATTGCGATGCGGCCCTCGTCGAGAATCTGGAGGAAGTTCGCGTAACCGCGGCCGCGGGTGCCGAGGAGGTTCGCTTCCGGGACGCGGACGTCCTTCAGGGTCAGTGGGTGCGTATCTGATGCGTTCCAGCCGACCTTGTTGTATGCCTTTTCGGCGGTGAATCCTGGCGTATCGGTCGGCACGAGAAGGGTGGAAATTTCCTTCTTCACCGTGCCGTCGTCGCGCGTGGAGGTATCGGTGACTGCTGTCACGGTCACCAGACGGGTGATGTCGGTGCCCGAGTTGGTGATGAACTCCTTGGTGCCGTTGATCACCCACTCGCCGTCAATCAGTTTCGCGTTGGTCTTGGTTCCGGAGGCATCCGAGCCGGCCTCCGACTCGGTCAGGCCGAAACCGGCGAGCGCTTCACCGCTCGTCAGCATGGGCAGCCACTGCTGCTTCTGCTCTTCGGTCCCGAAGCGGTACACCGGCATCGCTCCAAGCGACACGCCTGCCTCGAGCGTGATGGCCACGGACTGGTCCACCCGCGCCAGCTGCTCAAGCGCGAGGCACAGGGCGAAGTAGTCGCCGTCCATGCCGCCGTACTGTTCGGGGAACGGGAGGCCGAAGAGTCCCAGTTCTCCCATCTGGGCGATCACCTTGTATGGGAAGCTGTGCTCTTCGTCGTGTTTGGCGGAGACCGGCGCTACGACCTGGTCTGCGAACTCCCGGACGGTATCAACAAGGTCCTGGTATTCCTCGCTCAGTTCAAAGTTCATGACTGGGGATCTTCCTGTTCTGGAGGGACGGGACCGGCGGCAGGATCTTCTGCGTCGCCGGACGGTACGGGGTGAATGCGGGCAACAACCTGATTCGCCGACACGAGGTCGCCCGGGCTGAGGGAGATGGCGACCGTTCCGGTAACGGCGGCGGTGAGCTGGTGCTCCATCTTCATCGCTTCGACCGTGACAAGGACCTGGCCCTCCGTCACGGGATCGCCGTCGGTGACATTCACGGTGATGACCGTTCCCGGCATCGGCGAGCGCACCTCGGGGTCGGCCGCGCCCTCAGACCGCGAGACGGCTGCCAACTGCGCCTGCAGGACTTCCTCGCGTGTCAGCAGGCGAACGGGCTGGGACCAGCCGGCGTCGGTCAACCAGAGCGTTGACCCGGCCCGAACCAGGCGCGTGTCCAGCGTGACGCCGTCGACCACGGCGCGGGGAGCTTCACCGCTCGCGGGGGCGGGCAGTCGGGACACCTCGAAACGACTTCCGCCCACAGTGACGAGGCTTCGCTCGCCATCCCGTGTGATCGGGACGGTCTGCGGTGCTGAGCCTGCCACCTGGAGCTGGACCGGAGTAGGGGCGTGGACCCCTCCGAGCCGCCAGCCGTCGCCGGTGTGCCAGGGAGAGCCGGCACGACGGCGCGCGCCTCGGGTCACGCTTTCTTCAGCGAGTACGACGGCGGCCGCAGCCAACTCAGCACCGGCCGCCGTCCGGAAGGAGAGCCCTGGAAGCTTCCGCTCGATCAGGGTGGTGTCGAGTCTGCCGGCGCGGACGTCGTCGTCGTTGATGAGCAACCGCAGGTACTCGATGTTGGTGCGCAGTCCCGCGACCCTTGTCTGTGCAAGGGCACGGTCGAGGCGGTCAAGTGCCTGCGCGCGGGAATCAGCCCACGCGATGACCTTTGAGAGCATCGGATCGTAGGTCGGTGAGATCTCCAGCCCCGGCAGCAGGGCGCTGTCCACACGGATGCCTTCGCCGTGCGGTTCTGCGAGGTCGACGACGGTGCCCGCCGACGGAAGGAATCCGGCTTCCGCATCCTCCGCATACACGCGCGCCTCCACGGCGTGGCCGGTGAGCACGACGTCGTCCTGCGCGAGCGTGAGCTTCTCATCCGCCGCGATGCGCACCTGCCACTCGACCAGGTCCACACCAGTGACCATTTCGGTGACGGGATGTTCCACCTGCAGCCTCGTGTTCATCTCCATGAAGAAGAACTCGTCGGGTGCGTCGTCGGACACGAGGAACTCCACGGTGCCGGCACCCACATAGTCGACACTGCGGGCCGCGTTGCAGGCCGCTTCACCGATGCGGACGCGCGTTGCCTCGTCAAGCAGAGGTGAGGGTGCTTCCTCGATGACCTT
>NZ_JAPSHV010000086.1 GCF_031179385.1 Arthrobacter sp.
GGCTGCTCGGCAGCGGCACTATCTGTTCCAGTGCTGGGCTGCTCGATCTCGGCCGCTTCGGTTACAGGCGCTTCGTCGGATTTCTGACTGTTTGTCACCGCTAAAAGTCTTTCGCTCGATGGTCGGCCCCAAGGCCGGTCCCGGTTGATTTACTGCAGGGTTAACGAGTCTATCGTCACAGGAGTGGCGGGGGCTCCGTCCTCGCCGCCGCCTTCGACTCCAGCCTCCGCGACCTCCTGAACAGCGTCCAGGCCCGAGGTCACGGAACCCATGATGGTGTACCCGCCCGTGTTCTGTGGAATCTGCGAGTCCTTGTACACGATGAAGAACTGCGTACCGTTGCTGTCCGTGCTCGCTCCGCGCGCCACTGCGATGCTCCCGGCCGGATACAGGCCGTCCGCCGGCGTGTTCTCCACCGGACCCCACTGATAGGCCGGGTCACCCACGCCGTCGCCGTTCAATGAGCCGCACTGCAGTACCCCCATGCTCTTGGCGGTCGTCAGCCGATGACAGGTCTTGCCCTCGAAGAACCCCTCCTCAGCGAGAGAGGAAAAGACAGCCACTGCCTGCGGAGCCACGTTTCCGTCGAGCTCGACGCCGATGTCACCGATGCTGGTGGAAAGTGTGCCCTCGAATACTTTTCCCTCGGCGATAGACGGGTCGGGAATGTTCGCGCTGTTCGGCTCCGCCGTCTCCGTCACCCCGGGACTCTCCTCGAGGGCGTCGATTTCCGCCGCCGTGGGATCCGAACTGAACCAGACCGCTTGCAGGAGGACGGCGAGGGCAAGGGTTGCTGCCGCCGCAATGCCAGCCACTGTGCTGTCCTTCCGGCGGCGTTTCTCCTGTGCGCGCTTCAGCTCGCGGCGTGCTTCGATCTGGCTGATGTGACGGCGCATTTCGCGTCCGCGACGGTCAACGGCCACGCGACCTCCTGTGTCCGACGTTGTTCCAGCACGGTTCCGGCATGGTCTGGCACTTCAGGCGCAGCGCCCTGGGCCGGTTAGCACGGCCCAGCACGAACCCCCTAAAATGAATGCCGCAGACAGTGTAGGCACAGCAGACCGTCCGCCCTACGATTCACCGCAGGATCCCGAGCCATCAGGTTGGGGACACAAGCGTCACCCAAGGAGAGTTGCTTACATGGCACGAAAGTCCTCGTTGTCCGGATTCCCCGAGTGGCTCCCGCAGGAGCGCCTCGTGGAACTGCATGTCCTGGACATCCTGCGACGGACCTTCGAGCTTCACGGCTTCTCCAACGTCGAGACCCGGGCCGTTGAGACAGTGGGTCAGCTGCTCCGCAAGGGCGAGATCGACAAGGAGGTCTACGCCGTATCCCGTCTGCAGGATGAGGACGGATCTGCTCCCGCCGGCGAGGACTCGCTAGCCCTCCACTTCGACCTGACGGTGCCGTTCGCGCGGTACGTCGTCGAAAACGCCGGTTACCTTGCCTTCCCCTTCCGCCGGTACCAGATTCAGAAGGTCTGGCGCGGCGAGCGTCCGCAGGAGGGGCGTGCCCGCGAGTTCACCCAGGCTGATATCGACGTGGTCGGCGACGGCTCACTGCCTTTCCGGTACGACGTCGAAATCGCCCTTGTGATCGCCGAGGCCCTGAGCGCCCTGCCGATCCCTGACTTCCAGCTGCGCGTGAACAACCGCAAGCTCGCAGAGGGGTTCTACCGGGGAATCGGCTTGACCGATACGCCGGGCGTACTGCGGAGCATCGACAAGCTCGAGAAGATCGGCGCAGGCAGGGTCGCGGAACTGCTCAAGGCCGAACTGGGTGCCACCGACGAGCAGGCCAAGGCCGCTCTCAGCCTGGCGGAGATCCGCACCCCGGACACGTCCTTCGTCGAGCGGGTTCGCGCTTTCGGCGTGACGGACCCGCTGCTCGATGAAGGGCTTGCGGAACTCGAGCAGGTTATCGCCGAGGCCTCGAAGCGGGCACCGGGCAAGGTCATTGCGGACCTCAGTATCGCCCGAGGCCTGGACTATTACACCGGCACGGTCTACGAGACGGTGCTGGTCGGCCACGAGGCACTCGGGTCCATATGTTCCGGTGGGCGTTACGACGCGCTCGCGAGCAAGGGCAACCGGACCTTCCCCGGCGTCGGACTCTCCATCGGCGTCACACGCCTGGTCACCCGCATTCTCAGCCAGGAGTTCGCCGCCGCAACGCGGCAGGTTCCGACGGCCGTGCTGGTCACCCTCGCCAATGATGATTCCTGGTCAGCCGCCCAGGACGTCGCTGCCGCGCTGCGCAGCCGTGGCATCCCGGTGGAGGTGGCCGCCTCCGCCGAGAAGTTCGGCAAGCAGATCAAGTTCGCCGACCGGCGGGGCATCCCGTTCGTCTGGTTCACTTCCGAGGACGGCACCCACGAGGTCAAGGACATCCGCTCGGGTGAACAGGTATCCGCAGACCCCCGATCGTGGACTCCGCCCGCCGAGGATCAGTGGCCCGCGGTGTTGCCGCAGGGCTGAAGCATGAGTCTCTAGGCTGAACCCCCGCGCCCCCGCACGAGAATCACCGCGGCGCGGCCCAGAAGCCCGACCAGCAGTATCCCGGTCATGGTGAGAACCGACTGCACCGGGAGGGTGAATGCGAGCACCAGACAGCCCACCACCCCGAGCACGTTCAGGGCCCGTGGCGCGTACCAGGGCCGGGTACGGAGGGTCAGCGCCGACAGGTTGGCTACCGCGTAATAGAGCAGCACACCGAAACTGGAGAAACCCACCACCGTCAGGACGTCGGTTCCCAGCAGCAGGGCAATCACGACGACGGCGATGGCCAGCTCGGCGACGAACGGCGTGGCCCGGCGCGGAGACACCGATCCGAGCACTCGGGGCAGGTCGCCTTCGCGCGCCATGGCAAGCGTGGTGCGGGCGATGCCGCTGATCAGGGCGAGCAGGGCACCCAGGCTCGCGAGCGCAGCAGCAATGGCAACGGCGAGGACCGGTATTGACTGGCCTCCGGTGAAGACTTCGGTGAGTGGGGCGGCCGACTCGGCGAGCATGTCCGGTCCCACTGCCCGAAGCAGGCCGAATGCGAGCAGCAGGTACAGGGCGAGGGTGAACCCCAGTGCCCCGAAGATGGCTCGCGGGATATTGCGTTCGGGTTCGCGCACCTCTTCACCCATCGTGGCAATGCGCGCATATCCGGCGAATGCGAAGAACATGAGGCCCGCCGCCTGCAGGACCCCGGTGGGTCCGGCAGGCGAGGCGCCGCCGTCGTGCGCGTCCTGGGTGAACGCAACCACAATGACGAAGGCGAGCACGGGAACCACGAGTGAAACGATGATGCGTGTCATCATCGCCGTGCGGGTAACACCCAGGAGGTTCACGGCAGTCAGCGCCGCGACCGCGGCCACACCGGCTGCCTTCTCGAAACCGGGGGCGGCGTAGAGCCCGAAAGTGAGCGCCATGGCGGCGCAGGAGGCGAGCTTGCCGGTGATAAAACTCCAGCCGGCGAGGAAGCCCGGCCATTCGCCCAGTTGGCGCCGGCCGTAAGTGTAGGTGCCTCCGCTGACCGGATGCACCGCCGCCAACTGCGCTGACGCCGCGGCATTCGCGTAGGCAATGATCGCGGCAAGGCCGACGGCGAGGGGCAGGAGGGATCCCGCCGCAGCAGCGGCCGGGGAGAAGACGACGAAAACCCCGGCGCCGATCATCGAGCCAATGCCGACCGTCGTGGCATCGAAACCGCCAAGCTGTCTCTTCAGCGCCTGTGGCATGCGCGGGTCCCCGTCCGGTGAATGGTGTGGCCGGGAGCGCGGTGCATCCGGCGGTAAACTCGAACACTGAGCTGTAACTCCACCAACCTTAACCACACACCGGAAGGAATGCTGTGCTGCGCACACATGACCTTGGTTCCCTGCGAACCGGGCACATCGGACAAACCGTTACTCTCGCCGGATGGGTGGCCCGCCGTCGTGATCACGGTGGCGTGGCGTTCCTCGATCTGCGTGATGCTTCCGGGGTTGCGCAGGTAGTGGTGCGGGAAGAAGACGTGTTCTCGACCCTCCGCAACGAGTACGTGCTGCAGATTATCGGCACGGTCGAGAAGCGCCCCGAGGGCAACGAGAACCCCGCCCTGGCCAGCGGCGAGATCGAGGTCATCGCGGAGAAGGTGACCATCCTCAACACGTCTGACCCGCTGCCGTTCCAGATCGACGAGCACGTGGAGGTCGGCGAGGAAGCACGGCTGAAGCACCGTTACCTCGACCTGCGGCGTCCCACACCGAACGCGAACCTCCGCCTGCGCTCCGAGGCCAACAGGGTCGCCCGCGAGCTCCTGCATTCCGACGGCTACGTGGAGATCGAAACCCCGACCCTGACGCGCTCCACGCCGGAAGGCGCCCGCGACTTTCTTGTTCCCGCGCGGCTGGCACCGGGCTCCTGGTACGCGCTTCCGCAGTCGCCGCAGCTCTTCAAGCAGCTGCTTCAGGTCGGCGGGTTCGAGAAGTACTACCAGATCGCCCGCTGCTACCGCGACGAGGATTTCCGCGCCGACCGGCAGCCCGAGTTCACGCAGCTGGACATTGAGGCGAGTTTCGTTGAGCAGGACGACATCATCGCCCTCGGCGAGCAGCTGGTGAAGGCGCTGTGGAAGCTGATCGATGTGGAGATCCCCACACCCATTCAGCGCATGACCTACGCAGACGCCATGGCGCGCTACGGCTCGGACAAGCCGGACCTGCGCTTCGGCCTCGAGCTGACTGAACTGACCGAGTACTTCAAGGACACGGAGTTCGGTGTCTTCAAGGCGTCCTATGTCGGCGCCGTCGTCATGCCCGGCGGCGGCTCCCAGCCGCGCCGGCAGTTGGATGCCTGGCAGGAATGGGCCAAGCAGCGCGGCGCGAAGGGCCTTGCCTACGTGCTGATCGACGACGACGGCGGGCTGCGCGGACCTGTGGCGAAGAACCTGACGGATTCCGAACGGGAGGGCCTGGCAGCTGCCGTCGGTGCAAACCCGGGAGACTGCATCTTCTTCGCCGCGGGGGAGAAGTCGTCCGCACGTGCACTGCTCGGCGCGGCGCGCGTGGAGATCGGCCACCGGACGGGACTCATCGATCCCAAAGCCTGGGCCTTTGTCTGGGTTGTCGACGCACCCATGTTCGAGCCGGCGTCGGACGCCGTCGCGGCCGGTGATGTCGCCGTGGGGTCGGGAGCCTGGACAGCAGTCCACCACGCCTTTACCTCGCCGAAGCCGGAGTACCTCGACTCCTTCGACACTGACCCGGGGAGCGCACTGGCGTACGCCTACGACATCGTCTGCAACGGCAACGAGATCGGCGGCGGGTCGATCCGTATCCACCAGCGTGACGTTCAGGAACGGGTTTTCTCGGTGATGGGAATCAGCCCCGAGGACGCACAGGAGAAGTTCGGATTCCTGCTCGAGGGCTTCAAGTACGGTGCGCCTCCGCACGGCGGAATCGCCTTCGGCTGGGACCGTGTGGTGGCACTGCTGGCCGGAAGCGATTCCATCCGCGACGTGATCGCATTCCCCAAGTCCGGCGGCGGCTATGACCCGCTGACTGCGGCACCGGCGCCGATCACCCCGCAGCAGCGGAAGGAAGCAGGGGTTGACGCCAAGCCGGTTGTGAAGTCGGACGCGAAGCCCGAGGCGAAGCCCGCGGCAGGGGCCTGATCTGCTTCGGGAGGGTGCGGTGGTGCGTGTCACCACCGCACCTTCCTGCACATCCTCAATTATGTGAAACAATGGGCGTCGTAAAACGTGCTCCGGGGTCGGTGTAATTCCGAACCGGCGGTTATAGTCCGCGACCCGCGCGCAGCCCTCACGGGCAGCAAACGGTTGAGCCGGTGAAATTCCGGCACCGACAGTCAAAGTCTGGATGGGAGAAGCGCGTACAGCTACGGCTGTGCTTTGTTGTCGGCTCTTCGCGCCGTCGGCAGCGCCAGCCTTGCCTGTCGTTCCCCGGAGCCTTCACGCGAGCTTGAGGAACGGCATGGATTTTCTGAAGTGGCTCTTCGAAGCCCAGATTGTCATTGGCGGCAGTCATGAGCCTCGCGCCGCCGAGCCTGCGCCGAGCCTGTCATGACTGCATCCGGAAACATCACCGCGCAGGAAATGATGGCGATGGAGCACGCGCTGCTCCTTGCCGGCCAGGGTGTGCGCGGCGCCAATCCGTTGGTGGGCGCTGTCCTCCTCGATGACGACGGCGGCATGGTCGCCACAGGCGCTCATTTCGGTGCCGGAACCGACCACGCGGAGGTCGCCGCACTGAAGAACGCGGCCCTGCACGGAGTCGACCCCGCAGGCTGCACCATGGTGGTGACGCTCGAGCCCTGCAACCACACCGGACGCACGGGGCCTTGCACTGAAGCCATCCTTGCTGCCGGAATCAGCCGCGTGGTGTACGCCGCATCCGATCCCAACCCCGAGGCAGCCGGCGGCGCGTCGCGGCTGGCGGAGAATGGGATCGATGTGGCCGGCGGGCTCCTCGCCGACGCCGCAACGGAACTGAACCGCCGGTGGCTGGACGCAGTGCGGACGCGCCGTCCATTCGTCACGGTCAAGGTGGCACAGAGCCTTGATGCACAGTCAGCCGCGGCCGACGGTTCAAGCCAATGGATCACCGGACCGCATGCCCGTGCGGACGGCCACGCCATCCGCGCCCGGGTTGATGCAGTCCTCGTCGGCACCGGAACCGTCCTTGCAGACAACCCCCGCCTGACTGCGCGGGCGCTCGACGGTTCCGACGCGAACAGCCAGCCGCTCCGGGTCGCCGTCGGTGAGCGGGACGTTCCCGATGACGCGGCGATGCGCGGCCAGGGCTTCATTCACCTGCGGACGCACGACCCCGCCGCAGTACTGGAGGAACTGTATGG
This sequence comes from Arthrobacter sp., assembly GCF_031179385.1. Taxonomy (GTDB): domain Bacteria; phylum Actinomycetota; class Actinomycetes; order Actinomycetales; family Micrococcaceae; genus Arthrobacter_D. Next base: position 6,847 of record NZ_JAPSHV010000086.1, read on the forward strand.
GCGGGGCGTGCGGCACGTCCTGGTGGAGGGCGGTCCCCAGCTTGTCGGGGTATTCCTCATGGCGGACCTGGCGGATGAGCTCTTCACCTACATTGCGCCCATGCTCCTTGGTGCCGGTGTTCCGGCCTTCCAGCGCCTTGGGGTGGCAACCCTGGCCGACGCCCATGTGTGGCGTCTGGATCCGGATGGCGCCGCCGCGGTAACCCAGATTGGCGATGACGTCCGTCTGCATTTCAAACCCATAGCGCCGGCACCGGCGTCCTTTGAGAAAGGCTCTTGAGTGTTCACAGGAATAGTTTCCGGGCAGGGCACCGTCACCTCCCTCCGCAGCTCCCCGGACGGCGGCAGCGCGGTGCTTGTGTTCGAGGCCGGTCCCACAGGAGAGGGGCTCGAGCTCGGCGGGTCCATCGCTGTGGACGGGGTATGCCTGACCGCGACCGTCATCGACGACGGCCGAATCAGCGTGGACGTGATGGGGGAGACGCTGAGGCGTACGACAATCGGGGGCCTGACCGAGGGCCGCAGGGTCAACCTGGAACGCTGCGTACCGGCGAACGGCCGTTTGGACGGCCACGTCGTGCAGGGTCACGTCGACGGCGTCGGTACGCTCCTTGAGCGTGAGAACCTCGGCGATTGGGAGCGCCTGCGTTTCAGCCTGCCCGTCCCGCTGGACCGCTATGCGGCCGAGAAGGGATCCATCGCCGTGGACGGCGTTTCACTGACAGTGACGGCCGTGAGCGACGCCGGAACACCCGACCCCTGGTTCGAGGTCGGCCTGATCCCCACAACCCTCACCGAGACCGGCCTGGGGGCAAAGGACATCGGGGATCCCGTGAACCTGGAGATGGACGTCCTGGCCAAATACGCTGAGCGGCTGCTCGCGTTCACCGGAAAGGAAGGCCGGGCATGATGCGCAGCGGCGAGGGCAGTGCCCCGGACACGCAGAGCGGTGCGGTGCTTGAGATAGCGCTTGACCCGGTGGAGACGGCCGTTGCCGCAATGGCTGCAGGCCGTGCCGTCGTCGTTGTTGACGACGCCAACCGGGAAAACGAAGGCGACATCATCTTCGCCGCGCAGTTCGCCACGACGGAACTGACCGCCTGGACCATCCGCTACACGTCCGGTGTCCTGTGCGTCCCGGTAACGGGGGACACGGCGGACCGCCTGCAGCTTCCCGCCATGGTCATCAACAACCAGGACGCCAAGCAGACCGCCTACACGGTTTCGTGTGATGCTGCCGTCGGTGTGAGTACGGGCATCAGTGCAGCGGATCGCGCGCTGACTGCGCGTGTGCTCGCCTCGGCTGCGTCCACGCCCTCGGACCTCACACGGCCGGGCCACATGTTTCCGCTGCGTGCGGTCGACGGCGGCGTCCGTGAGCGGCCTGGACACACCGAAGCCGCGGTCGACCTATGCCGACTGGCCGGGGTGGAACCGGCAGCTGTCATTGCGGAGGTAACCCACGACGACGGCGAGATGATGCGCCTGCCGGCGCTGCGCGAGTTCGCCACCCGCTTCGATGCCCCGCTGATCTCCATCGAGGACCTCGCGGGCTATCTTGCCGTACGCAGTGCAGGAGCCGCCGAATGAGCACAGTCACCGGGGGCCCGGTTGTCACCATTCCGACGCCGTTCGGTCCCTTCACCGCGCAGGCCTGGACTGACACCGCCTCCGGGGTGGAGCACCTCACCATGTCCGCGCCGGGGTCGCGGGCCGACGGAACTCCGCTGGTCCGCATGCACTCCGAATGCCTGACCGGCGATGTGTTCGGCTCCTACCGGTGCGACTGCGGCGAGCAGTTGGAACAGGCGCTCGGACTGGTTCAGGAGCAGGGCGGAACGGTCGTCTATCTGCGCGGCCAGGAGGGGCGCGGCATCGGCCTCGCCAACAAGCTCCGCGCCTACGCCCTGCAGGAAAACGGGGCAGACACCGTCGAGGCGAACGAGCAGCTCGGACTGCCGGTCGACTCACGCGACTACCAGGCGGCTGCCGAGATCCTTACCAACCTCGGCATCCCACGGATTCGGCTGCTGAGCAACAACCCGGTCAAACGCGAGCACCTGGAACGCTACGGGATCGCCGTGGTGTCGATGGTGCCCTCCGAGATTCCGTCCCGCCTCGAGAACCAGCGTTACCTCGAGACGAAGCGTGACCGGCTCAACCACCAGCTGTCGCATCTGGAAGAACGGTTCCATCAGCGCCCCCAGGAGAAGATCGTCCAGCAGAGCTGACGATCCCCCTACCAGCAAACCCCCTCATACCCCAAGGAGAACCATGGCCGGACACGGCGCCCCCACGATTGATGTCACCTCCCTCGCGCAGGGCCGGAATGAGCAGGAGCCGGTTCGGCTCGCGGTCGTCGCGGCCAGCTGGCACACCGCAATCATGGACGGCCTGCTCGACGGCGCCCGCCGTGCAGCAGCTGACGCAGGCATCGAGCCCGACGTGATTCGTGTGCCGGGCAGCTTCGAGTTGCCGGTCGCTGCCGCGAGGCTGGCACCGCACTATGACGCCGTCGTCGCGCTCGGCGTGGTTATCCGCGGGGGAACGCCCCACTTCGACTATGTGTGCCAGGCGGCGACGTCGGGACTCACCGAGGTCAGCGTACGCACCGGAGTGCCGGTGGGCTTTGGTGTGCTGACCTGCGACACGGAGCAGCAGGGCCTCGATCGGGCGGGCCTTGCCGGTTCAAGTGAGGACAAGGGATACGAGGCCACCGTTGCTGCGCTGGCAACGGCCGCGGTGCTTGGGCCCTGGGGCACGTGAGTACGCCTAGAGGTTCGTCACATACGGCGGGCAGGATACGGCGGATCCAGTGGAACCCAGTAACCTAGGCAGAGTGAAATCCTTCGATACCCTCTTTGCCGAGCTGAGCGAGAAAGCTGCCGCCCGTCCGTCCGGGTCGGGCACCGTGGCCGAATTGGACTCAGGCGTACACGGCATCGGCAAGAAAGTTGTCGAGGAGGCTGCCGAAGTATGGATGGCGGCCGAGTACGAGTCGAACGAGGCTGCCGCAGAGGAAATCTCGCAGTTGCTCTACCACCTTCAGGTCATGATGATCGCCAAGGGGCTCACTCTCGAGGACGTCTACAAGCATCTGTAGCCGCGCGCCAGGCTCCTGGTTACCGCGCGGCACACTCCCGCTTTCTGGCAGTCCCAAGGAAACCCTCCTCACTGAAGGAAACCCATGCTTCGAGTTGCAGTCCCCAACAAGGGATCCCTGTCCGAATCCGCGTCCGCGATGCTCGCCGAGGCGGGCTACCGCCAGCGCCGCGATACCCGCGAACTGGTGATGGTGGACCCTGAAAATGAAATCGAGTTCTTCTTCCTCCGGCCGCGGGACATCGCCGTGTACGTCGGTTCCGGAACGCTCGACGTCGGAATCACCGGCCGAGATCTCTTCCTCGACGCGCAGGTGGATGCCGAGGAGCTCCTGCCCCTCGGCTTCGGCGCCTCCACCTTCCGGTTCGCCGGACCGGTAGGAAACTTCGCCTCCGTCGCTGAACTTGAGGGCCGGCGCCTGGCCACGAGCTATGACGGCCTCCTGCGCGCCTTCCTCGCCGAGGAAGGCGTCAATGCGACAGTGGTCCGTCTCGATGGTGCGGTGGAATCCTCAGTGCGCCTTGGCGTTGCGGATGCCATAGCCGACGTCGTGGAGACCGGCAACACCCTGAAGGCAGCCGGCATGGAAATCTTCGGTGAACCGATTCTGCGCAGTGAGGCCGTCCTCATCGGACGCAAGGGGGCAACTCCGGTCGGGCTGGACATTTTGATCCGACGGCTTCAGGGCGTGCTCGTTGCCCGGCAGTACGTTCTGCTCGACTATGACATCCGCAAGGAGCTGGTCGACCAGGCAGCGGCGCTCACCCCCGGCCTTGAGTCGCCGACCGTATCGCCGCTGCGCGACTCCGACTGGGTTGCGGTTCGCTCAATGGTCAAGCGCAACAGCACCAACCAGATCATGGATGAGCTGTACGACCTCGGCGCCCGAGCCATCCTGGTCAGCACCATCCACGCGTGCCGGATCTAGGGCAGGATCGATCGATGAGCGTGGCAATCCGCGTCATTCCCTGCCTTGATGTTGACGCCGGCCGTGTGGTTAAGGGCATCAACTTCGAGGACCTCCGGGACGCCGGAGACCCGGTGGAACTGGCCCACCGCTATGACCGGGCAGGCGCCGACGAACTGACCTTCCTGGATGTCACTGCATCCTCCGGCAACCGGGCAACCACTTTCGACGTGGTTGCCAAAACGGCTGAGGAAGTCTTCATTCCGCTCACTGTCGGCGGAGGCGTGCGGGAGATTTCCGACGTCGACCGCTTGCTGCGTGCCGGCGCCGACAAGGCGTCCATCAACACCGCGGCCGTGGCGCGCCCGCAGGTCATTGATGAGATCACGTCCCACTTCGGTTCGCAGGTGCTGGTGTTGAGCCTTGACGCGCGTCGGACCCACGACGGTTCAACGCCGTCAGGCTTCGAGGTCACCACGCACGGCGGCCGCAAGGGAACCGGGATCGACGCGGTCGCCTGGGCGCAGGAGGCCGCCGACCGGGGTGTCGGAGAGATCCTCCTCAACTCGATCGATGCCGACGGAACGCGTGAGGGCTTCGACCTGGAGATGATCCGCGTGGTCCGGGCTGCGGTGAAGGTACCCCTGATTGCCTCGGGTGGTGCAGGGGAACCAGCACATTTCCCGCCCGCGGTCGCTGCCGGAGCGGATGCCGTACTCGCAGCTTCGGTCTTTCACTTCGGCCCGGTCGATGCGATCGCTGAAGTGAAAAAGGCGATCCGGGACGCCGGTTTCCCCGTTCGCTGAGGACTCGCCGTCCGTTGAGAACGCCCGGGCCGGTTAGAGCCCGACCTCCGCGCTCTCGAGGAGTGCCACGGCGTCGGGCTGTCCTTCGAAAGTGACCAGGGCATGGCGGGTTCGCCCGTGAGCGTGCATGAGGAGTTCACCCGGCTCGCCGACGATCGCAACGGACACCGGCGCACGTTTTGCAACGTGCCTTGGACCGTCAGGCCTCACGAGCACGATGCCCAGGTCGACACCCCGGTAGAGGATGGCGGCGCGCTTGATCAGCTCGTCCCAGAGTGCGTTCGAGTAGTCCTCGTCCAGCGCCCGCGGTGCCCATCTGCTGGTTGCCCGGCGCACGTCTTCGGTATGCACGAAGTACTCGATGAGGTTGGTGCTGGTGTCGATGGACTGGAAGCGCATCGGTGAGTAGAACGGGTGGCCCTTGCGGAAGTCGTTGACCAGTTTCTCGTAGGCCGGCGTGGATGCGCACTTGGCGCCGAGCTTCCGCGTTGCCTTCTCCGACACGACGGACAGCGGCTTGATGAGTGCCCCTATTCCGACGCTGGGCTTGTGTCCCCGGAGGTACAGGTGTGCAGCCAGTTCCTTGGTCTGCCACCCGTCGCACAGCGTGGGGGAGTGAGGACCGGCCGCAAGCAGGGTTTCGGCGAGGACTTCACGGGAGGGATCAACGAAATGCATCACTGTTGAAAATAGCATGATGGGCCA
>NZ_JAPSHV010000087.1 GCF_031179385.1 Arthrobacter sp.
TCGTGAGCTGAAGATTGAGCAGGGTACTCCCGTTGTACGTTTCCGGCGGCAGTTGCTGGCCGACCGCGAACCTATGAGCGTCGACGAGAACTTCATCCCTGCCCACCGCGTTCCAGGGATCCTCGATAATGAGCCACCGACGTCGCTGTACAACGTGCTCAGTGAGCGGTACGGGCTAGTGATGGAGTGGGGCGAGGACACGGTGGAGGCGACCGCCGCATCGCCCTCTATTGCCCGCCTGTTGAACGTGGAAATGGGCGCACCGCTGTTGAAGATCCAGCGTCATGCCTATGTTGCACGAAGTATGGTGGACTATTCGGTTTCCTACTACCGCGCGGACAGATACAAGCTTTGGGTTCCCCTCCAGCGTCCAGGGGTGCGGACACCCCGAACGTACACCGCAAAGCGCTTCAACTGAAGCGTCTGGTCTGGTCCAGCAACGATCCGTCACCCGCTGCGAGGCAGAGTCACTGCTGCAGCGGCCCAAGTGGCAGCGCTTGGCAGCGCTTCAGCCGGCGCAATCAATGAACGCACTCCCGTGAACGCAATCCGATGAGGGAAAACGTCAAGAACGCAAAAGCGGGCGGGACACACGATGAAGTGTGTCCCGCCCGCTTTTGCTATGGCTATAGGAGACGCTTAGTGGCTCGAGATAGAAGCCTTGTCGTGTTCGCTGGCAACCTCGCCGTGATGCCCATGCGAGTGGGCTTGCTCGAGTTCGGCCGGCGTTACCGGTGCCACGCGGTCTTCGAAGAAGAAGCGTGACGCCAGGGCGCGGCGCTTCTCGCCCTTCGAAACGTGGCCGTTCACATCCGGCTGGGCAGTCAGAGCCTCGGGAGAGTCGAAACTGACGAGCTTGTACCGCTTGTACTCGTCCACCGGCTCGTGGACCTCGATGAACTCACCGTGCGGAAGCCGGACAATGCGGCCTGTCTCGCGTCCATGAAGCACGATCTCGCGATCCTTGCGCTGCAGGGCGAGAGCGATGCGACGGGCAACTACGAATCCGATAACCGGTCCTAGGATGACCAGTGCACGCAGCCAGTAAGTTACGTCGTTCAACGACACCATGAAGTGGGTGGCGATGAGGTCGGAGCTGGCCGCTGCCCACATCACGCAGTAGAAGACGACACCTGCCACGCCGATACCCGTGCGGGTCGGGGCATTACGCGGGCGGTCGAGCAGATGCTTCTCACGACGGTCCTTGGTTACCCAGGCTTCGATCCAGGGCCACGCGAAGAGCAGCGTGAAAACAATACCTGCCGGCACGAGCGCCGGGAAGAGCACGTTCAACGAGAGCGTGTTCGTTCCCCAGGGAAGGGGGATGTTCCACTCGAACGGGAAGTTGCCCAGGACGCCCGGCATGAGACGAAGAGCGCCGTCGACCCAACCGATGTACCAGTCCGGCTGTGTGCCTGCAGATACGGGGGAGGGGTCGTATGGTCCGTAGTTCCAGATCGGGTTGATCGTGAACGCGGCGGAGATGGCGGCGATGATGCCGAAGACGATGAAGAAGAATCCACCGGCCTTGGCGGCGTACACCGGTCCGACCGGGTAACCCACAACGTTGTCGTTGGTGCGGCCCGGGCCAGGGAACTGCGTGTGCTTGTGAACTACCACCAGGAAGAGGTGAATTGCGATCAGGAGCAGGATCATTGCCGGGATGAGCAGGATGTGAAGCACGTAGAGGCGCGGGATGATCACCGTGCCCGGGAACTCACCGCCGAAGAGGAAGAAGCTGATGTACGTGCCCACAACGGGTATCGACTTCACGACGCCGTCGATGATGCGCAGGCCATTACCGGAGAGCAGGTCATCGGGGAGCGAGTAGCCGGTGAATCCTGCGGCCATCGCCAGGATGAGCAGGACACCGCCGATTACCCAGTTGAGTTCACGGGGCCGACGGAAAGCGCCGGTGAAGAAGACGCGAAGCATGTGCACGGACACCGCGGCAACGAAGAGCAGCGCCGACCAGTGGTGAACCTGACGCATGAAAAGTCCACCGCGAATATCGAATGAGATATCGAGGGAGGATGCGTACGCCATGGACATCTCTATGCCTCGAAGGGGCACGTAGCTTCCATCGTAGTGAGTCTCAGCCATCGACGGGTCAAAGAAGAACGTCAGGAATGTGCCCGAGAGCAACAGGATCACGAACGAGTAGAGCGCAACCTCGCCGAACATGAATGTCCAGTGGTCGGGGAAGATCTTGCGCCCGAACTCCTTGACAATGGCGGATCCGCCAACGCGGGTGTCGACGAAGTTGGTGATCTTGCCGACGCTGGTTTTGGGCTGGTACTGGTGTCCAGCTGCCGAGCTGCTCATGTCAGCCACGCTCCCAGTAACTTGGTCCTACGGGTTCTTGGAAGTCGCTCGTCGCTACCAGGTAGCCTTCCTCATCAACGGAGATGGGGAGCTGGGGAAGCGGACGGGCGGCCGGGCCGAAGATAACCTTGCATTCCTGTGTCAGGTCGAAGGTTGACTGGTGGCACGGACACAGCAGGTGATGGGTCTGCTGCTCGTAGAGGGCTACCGGGCAGCCCACATGGGTACAAATCTTTGAGTAGGCGACGATGCCGTCGTATCCCCAGTCTTCGCGTCCCGGTGACGGGTTGAGCGATTCCGGGTTGAGGCGCATCAACAGGACAACTGCCTTTGCCTTCTCCTCCAGCTTGTGCTCGGACTCATTCAGACCTTCCGGAATGACGTGGAAAGCGGAGCCGATGGTCACATCGGAGGCCTTGATCGGAGTTCCGCTCGGGTCGCGGGTGAGGCGTACTCCCTCGTCCCACATCGTCTGACGCAGCACGTCTCCCGGCAGCGGACCGAGGTCGCGGAAGATTGCGATGGCAGGGAAGATTGCGAGGACGCCGGCGCCCAGGAGGGTGTTGCGAATGAGCGGACGACGCTTGATTCCGGACTCCTCGAGGATGTCGCCGACGATCTTCTCAGCATCTGCCCGATCAGCCTCCGGACGGATCTCGTGGCGATCCTCTGCGATCTCGTGGTCGGGCATGAGGGTCTTCGCCCAGTGGACGATACCTACACCGATACCGAGCATTGCGAAAGCCGTTCCCAGGCCAAGCAGAAGGTTCTGCAGGCGGAGGGTTCCGATCGTCTGATCCAGCGGGATGAAGAAGTACCCGAAGAAGAAGAGAAGGGTGCCGAGGATGGAGATCAGGAAAAGCACCCCGACCTGGCGCTCGGCGCGCTTCTCTGCGCGGGGATCTGTGTCAGCCAAGCGCGGCCGGTGCGGCGGAAGTCCAGGGTCCTGGAACTTCTGCACGCTGCCCTGACCGGGCTTAGCTACGGTAACCGCGTTTTCCGGGCTGCCGTGACTATGGTCGGCCATGATCCCTCTCATCCTTCTTTAGAAACTTCACTCATCAATCCTGTGTAACTAGTTCTTTGCTGCGCCTCGGCCCGCTATGAGGAGCGGGAGGTGAGCCAAACAGTGAAAGCGATGATCACTCCGAGTCCAGCTACCCAGATGAAGAGACCTTCGGAGACCGGACCGAGCGAACCGAGATCCGCGCCACCGGGGGAACCCTGTTCCTCAATGATCTTTAGGAACGCAATGATGTCCTGCTTGTCCTCGGGAGTGATGTTCGCATCACTGAAAACCGGCATGTTCTGCGGACCGGTCACCATGGCCTCGTAGATGTGCTTTTCGGTGACACCCTCGAGGGTCGGCGCGAACTTACCCCGGGTAAGAGCGCCACCAGCTGCAGCTGCGTTGTGGCACATGGCGCAGTTCACGCGGAACAGCTCACCGCCGGCGGCCGGGTCGACTTCCTCGCCGGAGGTATCGAGCAGTTCTTCGCTCGGGATGGCAGGGCCGGCGCCGAGGGATGCAACGTAAGCAGCCATCTGCTGGATCTGCTCTTCGGTGAACTGGACCGGCTTCTGCAGTGCCTGCGGGCCCTGCATCTGGAGCGGCATGCGCCCGGTTCCCACCTGGAAGTCAACCGACGCAGCACCGACACCGATGAGCGACGGACCGTCTTCGGTACCAGCGGCGCCCATGCCGTGACAGGTAGCGCAGTTGGCGACAAAGAGCTTCTCGCCTTCTTCGATGTCGCTGGCGGAAACGCTGGTTTGTGCTTTGGCCTCGTTCGCGTTGCTTGCGACGGCGTAGATGCCACCTGTTAGCAACAAGCCCATGAGCAGCAGCGCTATTGCTGCCAGGGGGTGACGCCGCCTCTGCGAAAGTGCCTTCACGTCCTGTTTCCTGCCTTCTGTATTGCCTTGATACGTTCAACGATTGGTGTCAGCCACCGTCGCGACCGCCACGCTAATTCTACCCCGGGTAGAAAAGGGTTCAAGAGAAATCTACTTCAAGAAATAGATGATGATGAACAAGCCGATCCACACCACGTCGACGAAGTGCCAGTAGTACGAGGTAACGATCGCCGATGTCGCCTCGAAGTGGCCAAAACGCTTCGCGGCGTATGCGCGTCCAATGATGAACAGGAAGGCGATGAGGCCGCCGATCACGTGCAGTCCGTGGAAGCCGGTGGTGATGTAGAAGGACGAGCCGTAGGCGTTGGCTGACAGGGAGATTCCTTCAGCGACGAGCTCTGCGTATTCGTAGGCCTGCACAGCAACGAAGACCGCGCCCATGATGAAAGTGAGCAGGTACCACTCGACCATTCCCCACTTCGCGACGTTCAAGACTCCGCCGACCCTGCGCGGCTGGAGGCGCTCTGCGGCGAACACGCCCATCTGGCAGGTGAACGAACTCGACACCAGGATGATGGTGTTGATCAGGGCGAACGGCACGTTGAGCTTTTCCGTCTCGGCGGCCCAAAGCTCGCCGGAGGTCGAGCGCAATGTGAAGTACATGGCGAAGAGTCCGGCAAAGAACATAAGTTCACTGGAGAGCCATACAACGGTGCCAACCGAAACCATATTCGGGCGGTTGAGTGTTGGATGCGCAGTGGAGCTGGGGGCATGGGTCGCTGTCGTCACCCTGACATTATGTCTCTAAAAGTTCCCACTTCACCAATGCGAAACAGCGTCGGCGTGCCCTGTCGGTACCCCCGAGGGCACGAGTTGCCCGTAATGGCGCGGGAGTAACAACGGGATGACTTTCTACAATTCGTAGATAACCTAGGAGAGTGACTGCGATTTCTGCTCCGGACGCCCCTGCAACCAGTTGGCCGCAGCTGATCTCGAAGCTCATTGAGGGGAAGGATCTAACGGCTTCCCAAACACGCTGGGCAATGGATTCCATCATGGAGGGGATTGCCTCCCACGCTCAGATTGCCGGCTTCCTCGTCGGGTTGCGCTCCAAAGGGGAGTCGGTCGCGGAGCTGACAGGACTCGTAGAAGCAATGCTGGCCCGAGCCCATCGCATCAACGTTCCCGGGCCGGCGCTCGATATCGTCGGTACCGGGGGAGACGGGCTGAACACACTGAACATTTCCACCATGTCTTCCCTGGTTGCGGTGGGTGCCGGTGCCAGGGTCATCAAGCACGGCAACCGCGGTGCATCCTCGTCTTCCGGAGCCGCTGACGTCATCGAGGCTCTGGGCGTTCGGCTCGATCTTTCGGTGGACGACGTCGCCAGGTCGGCCGAGGAAGCCAACATCACTTTCTGCTTCGCCCAGGTGTTCCACCCATCCATGCGGCATGTCGCTGTTCCACGCAGGGAACTCGGCGTTCCGACCGCCTTCAACTTCCTCGGCCCTCTCAGTAATCCGGCGGGCGTCGAAGCGCAGGCGCTCGGTTGTGCCAGCGAGCGTATGGCTCCGCTTATGGCGGGGGTCCTGGCGGCCCGGGGGATCCGCGCCCTGGTATTCCGCGGAAGCGACGGCCGGGACAAGCTGACCACGAGCGGCTCATCGACTGTCTGGGAGGTCCGCGGAGGGATCACCACGGAGCAAACTGTTCATCCTGGGGACTTCGATCTGCCGGTGGCAACCGTCGAGGCGCTCAGGGGTTCAGACGCTCAAAGCAACGCGAAGGTGGTGCGCCGCCTGTTGGCGGGGGAGACCGGTCCGGTGCGCGACGCCGTCGTGCTGAATGCGGCGGCAGGCCTCACCGCACTGGACACCGAGCACTCGGCGCCGCTCGTGGAGAGGATCCGGACCAACATGGCGCGCGCGCAGGAGTCCATCGACTCAGGCGCGGCGCAGGCCGCACTGGACCGGTGGGTCGCGGTCACCCGGGGGTAGGTTCGGGTTCAGCCTTCGAAGCCCAGGGAGAAGGCGGCGTCGAGGTCGTGATTCGAGTAGGACCGAAACGCAATCTGGGTGGTAGTGGATTCGACGCCCTCCACCTTTGAGAGCCGGTCGGCGATGACGTCCGCCAGGTCCTCGTGGCGGTTGACCCGTGCGATGGCGATGAGGTCCCACTCGCCGGTGACGGAATACACCTCGCTGATCCCCTCAAGCTCCGAGATCTCCTGTGCACATTCGGGAATGCGGGAAGCATCGGTCTGAATGAGTACGAAAGCTGTGATCATGTGGCGGCTCCTTGGTTCTGACTGGGGGAGTGGGGGGCTGGCCGCTGCTGCGTGTGGCGGCCTCGAAACTTCAATACTCGTGCTGCAATGCTCCGCGGGACAACCAGAAACACTCCGAGAACGCAGAGTGTGACCATCTGGAAGGACAGCGCCGCACTCTCACCCAGGGCAACGCGAAGCAGCAGGCCGCCGCCTGCTGTAACAAGCCACATGGGAATCGCCGTCCGCACCACGTTGGTCGGCTGTCGCCACGCGCGAAGAAGCAAGGAGGCTGCGACGTAGGCAATGAGGAAGGGGAGCGCGGTGCTCAGAATGCCCTGGGGCGAGAGCGTCCCGTAATGGGAGAGGCGGCCGAGGAGCGCGAAGAAGGCAATCAGCACGACGTCGACGGCGAGCCAGGGCACGTAGCCTCGCTTGTGCACGCCCCACCCGCCGCCACTTGCGCTCGTCATGGATTCAGCCTAATGGTTCCGGGCGCCGAAACCGGCGTTCCGCACGCAGCGCGGGCACCGCAGCAGCCCGAGCGGATCTGTTCCATAGCAGCAAGCCGGGTTCTACCCTTGAAACATGTGCAGGAATATCAGGACACTTCATAATTTCGAGCCCGCAGCCACCAGCGAGGAGGTTCATGCGGCTGCCCTTCAGTACGTCCGCAAGGTCAGCGGCACCACCAAGCCGTCCCGGGCGAACCAGGAGGCTTTCGATCGCGCGGTCGAGGAAATCGGCTTCATCACTGAAAGGCTGTTGTCGGAACTGGTCACCACAGCGCCGCCGAAGGACCGCGACGAGGAGGCCGCCAAGGCGAAGGAGCGCTCGGCCCGCCGTTTCGCCACAGCCTGATTACCATCACGCGGGCCGCCCCAACCCTCGCAGTACTGGGCGAAGAACCCTCCGTGGTGCACTATATGGTCACGGAGTGCTCCGTAAGCGTGCCTTGACCAGAGGTACCGGTCGCCCTCCGCTAGTGACACGAGGAGACCGTTATGAGCACGCGCTTGAACCCGTACCTTGGCTTTCGTGACACCGCCAAAGAAGCGATGACCTATTACCAATCGGTCTTCGGCGGCGAATTGACGCTCAGTACGTTCCGCGATTTCCAGGCCAGCGAAGACGAGAGCGAGCTGGACAAGATCATGCATGGAATGCTGACCACCGAGAGCGGGATGGTCATCATGGCGGCAGACACCCCGAACAGCATGGACTACACCCCGGGCAACACATTCTCCATTTCCCTCAGCGGCGAGAATGAAAGTGAGCTGCGGGGATACTGGGACCGCCTGGCCGGAGATGGATCGGTGACCGTGCCACTTGAAGTTGCCCCGTGGGGTGACCACTTTGGAATGTGCACGGACAAATTCGGCGTGGCCTGGCTGGTCAATATCGCCGGTGCGCCGCCGCAGGCATAATCCTGGTCAGCGTTGCGTCGGGGGGAGGCGGAGCTGGAGTTCAGTCCCGCCCTCTTTCGGTTAGTTGACATAATGTCGATTATCGGCACTTTCGGAGCGTCGCACGGAAGGGGTCAACACAGCGTCTCCCTTCGGGTTGTCCTCGTTGTCCTGTGCGTGACGGAGATCTCCAGTTGGGGCATCCTGTTCTACGCCTTTCCGGTCCTCGCGGGCGAGATCAGCTCGACAACCGGCTGGACACTGCCGGCCGTGAACGGAGCGTTCTCTACCGCATTGGCTTGTTCGGCTTTCACCGGGCTGGTCGTCGGCCGGGTGTTGGACCGCCGCGGTCCGCGCACCGTCATGACGCTGGGATCCGTCCTTGCTGCTCCGGCGCTCTGCCTGGTAGCCATCGCGGGCAATCTGCCGACGTTCTTCGCCGGTTGGGCATTGGCGGGTATCGCCATGGGAATGGTGCTCTATCCACCGGCCTTCGCGGCGGTGACGCGGTGGTGGACGAATCGCCGTACACGCGCGCTGACAATTCTCACAATCGTCGGCGGGCTGGCCAGCACCGTTTTTGCACCATTGACAGCAGTTCTGACCGCCGCCGTCGGGTGGCGCACCACGTACCTGATCCTGGCGGGCTTTCTCTTCATCGTCACCGTCCCGGCGCACTTTTTCGGGCTGAGAAGACCGTGGGTGCCCAACCACACCGCTTCGTCCGGATCACAGCTCACCCAGCTACCGCCGTCGGAAATTATTCGGAGTTTGCCGTTTGCGGCGCTTGTCGGCGCAGTCAGCCTTACCGCTCTCGCCTCCTTCGCGGCCGTCGTCAACCTTGTTCCGCTACTGACGGAACGGGGAATCGGCACTGCCCTTGCGGCGACAGCGCTGGGAATCGGCGGGATCGGTCAGGTCGTGGGCCGGCTCGGTTACGGCTTGTTCGAGCGGTTGCCCCTCAGACCGCGTACTGTGGCCATTCTGCTGGCGGCAGCGTTAACGACGGCGCTGCTCGGCCTGGCAGAAACCCTCACCGCCGCGATCATCATCGCTTTGGCGGCTGGAGTGACCCGCGGGATCTTCACCCTGTTGCATGCAACCGCCATCACGGACCGCTGGGGTCCGGCGCATTACGGCCGGTTGACCGCCCTCTTGGCATCGCCCATCGCTCTTGCGACCGCGCTTGGACCGTGGGTCGGAGCGGGCCTCGCCGCCATGCTCGGCAGTTACTCGCAAGCCTTCCTCGTTCTCGCGGGGATCAACGCGCTGGCGGTCATCCTGGCCCTCTACAGCGTGCCGCGAGCCGCGCCGCCCAGCCGCGCGTCGACCCTAGGATAGGACGATGGGCACTTACACACGCGAGGAAATCCGCGCCCGGGTCCGCGACGTCGTCAATGAAACAGCACCACCGATCGTCCAACTGGGCGATCCTGTGCTGCGGACCCCGTCGGTTGTTTTCGACGGTCAGCTGGACGATGCAGAACTGGCTGAACTCCTGGTGACCATGCGCAGGGCCATGCAGAACGCGCCCGGTGTCGGCCTGGCAGCCCCGCAGCTGGGGATCCCCCTGCGCATTGCCGTCATCGAGGACGTCATCCCCCAGCCCGATGAGATTTCCCGGGTCCGCGAGCGCCCGCCGTTGCCATACTTCGCCGTCATTAACCCGACGTACACGCCGGTCGGACGCGACACGGCGTCATTCTTCGAGGGCTGCCTGTCCTTCAGCGGCTGGCAGGCGGTGGTCGAGAGGCACCGTACCGTCCAGCTGGAGTATCTGACCCCTGAGGGTGTGCAGGCCACGCGGCAGTTCACCGGGTGGCCTGCACGGATCGTGCAGCACGAGACCGATCACCTGAACGGCGTGATCTACATCGATAAGGCGAACACACGGTCACTCGTGAGTAGCGCCGCATACAGCGAACGCTGGTCGCAGCCCGGGATCGACCTGGCCCAGCGTTCGCTCAACTTCTAGGCAGGCTGGTTCTTCTTGCTCGGCAGCTTGTCTGCCCACCACCGGAGGATGTGCTCGAACCTCTGACGCCGATGCCAGGGGGTACCGGATCGCGAAAGCTCATGCGTCTCCCCCGGGAAAATCAGCATCTCCGTCTCTACCCCATGACGTTTCAGGGCCGTGTAATACCGCTGTGCCTGTTCGAGCGGGCAGCGCAGATCTTCCTCTGAATGAATGACGAAGGTAGGTGTTCGCACCTTGTCCACATGGGCATACGGGCTCTGCGCACGGACTTTCTCGGGATCGGCGCCCGTGTAGGCCTCCGAGAAGAACCACCCGATGTCCGAAGATCCGATGAAGGATTCCGGATCCAGGAACCCGCGCTCGACGACGGCGCCCTGGAAGCGATGATCGTTGGCAACCAGCCACGCCGTCAGATAACCGCCGTAGGAGCCTCCCATTACACCCAGCCGGTCGCCGTCGAGCTGGGTGTACTTCAGGACTGCACCCTCGAGGAACGCGAGCACGTCCTGCATGTCCACTGTTCCCATGGCCTCCTTGATGACACGGCCGTGCTCCTGACCGTAACCGGCGGCACCCCGAGGGTTGCACATAACGACTGCGTAGCCGGCCTCGACATACACCTGTGCCTCGTCGAAGTAGCCCCACCCGTACTGGGCGTATGGTCCGCCGTGAATGTTGAGAAGTACCGGATGCGGGCCGTCCCCTTCGGGAACCATTACCCAGCCGTGGACCGGGTAGCCGTCCGGAGCGCTGAAGGTCTCCTCCCGCAGCTCGGCTATCGTGGTTTCGCTGCGGAGACCTGCGGAGAAGTCGGTCAGCCGCTTCAGTTCCCGGCCGTCGACGAGGGCGACCTCACCCATGGTGAGCGGGTCGGTGTAGGAGACGACGACGGTGGCACCTGTAGTAGCGGCTCCCGTCACGACGCAGTCACCGGCGGCAAGCGTCTGCAAGGTCCCGTCCGGATCGATGCGTAGGAGGTCGTTTGCTCCTCGCCTGCGATTGAAGACCAGCACTCCGCCATCGCCGGCCGGAACGACTTCGCTGACCTCCCCCAAGTCGAAGGTTTCGGGATCGGTCAGCAATCGAGGCTGACCGGGAGCGTCCGCCGGAGCGACGTAGAGGGCCGTATTCCTGGCGACGAAATCGAGACCGGTGGGTGAGAGAGCGCTACCGAGGTAGTAGAGCCACCGGCCGTCCTGGCTGTGCACCGGGGACCCGCAGGTGAGCAACTCACCGGTCAGATTGCTCAGGCGCTGCCTGTCCGTTCCGTCTAGCGCGATCGAGTAGATGTCCGAGCGGAGACTGGTTGCGGAGTCGGGTTCGAGGGCGGCGCTGAAGATGATGCGCGACCCTTCAGCGTCGAAGCGCGGCGCCGAATGGTCAGCGTCCGCGTCTGTAAGCTGCTTTGCCGAAGGAAATTCGCCTGATGCTGGTTCTTCGGCGGAACGTGCCGCACGTCCCACCGGCTTGATGTAGGGCTCCTCCCCCAGAACCGGCACGTCCAAGAGGAACAGCTGAATTCGTTTGTCCCCGGTATAGCCCACGCCGTTCATCTGGTACTTGTAGCCGGTGATCAGTCGCGGATCCTCCTGACCAGCTGCTACGCCGTCCACGGTTCCGTAGCGACCGTCCTGCGGGACTCGTGCGCTGAAGACAATGTGCCCGGAACCGGGAGACCACTCGAAATCGGAGACGCCGAGGGGTTGATCGCTGAGCTGCCGGGGCTCCCCTCCCCCGCTGTCAACAATGAACAACTGCGGTTTGCCGCCCTGGGAAGCCCGCAGGAAGGCGATGACTGCACCGTCTGGGGAAAACTTCGGTGCGGTGTCGCGGAAGCCCCGGGTAATTCGACGGGGAGAACGGCTGTCCAGCGGCACCTCCCACAACTGGCCGACGGCGGCGTCGGAATCGTAATCGGGTCGGGTCACGGAGACCACACAGCGAGTGGCGTCGGGATGGAGCGAGGGTGTGCCCACGGAGTTCAACAAATTGAGTGTGTTTGGTTTCACAGTCCGAGACTATGCCCGCTGGGTGCCGCCGCTCAAAGCGGCAGCGTCGACACCTACGATGGTTGGGTGCCCTCATTCCCCGGAAATATTCTTATGTGTCCGGTTTGTCGTGATCGGCTGGATGCAGGTCCCACCTTCACGTCGGAGACATCCACGCAACAGGGGGGCAGGCCCCGTCTGCTTCAGTGCCAGCGTGGGCATCGATTCGACGCCGCCCGGCAGGGCTACTTCAATCTCCTGACGGGCAGGGGAACCGGCTTCGAGGCTGACACAACGGCGATGGTTCAGGCGCGCATCGATTTCCTGGGCGGAGGTCACTTCAGCCCTCTTGCGGACGCGGTCGGCAGGGCAGCAGCGGAATGCGCGGTCGATAATCCCGTCGTCCTGGACGCCGGAGCCGGCACTGGTTATTACCTTCGGGAACTCGAACGGCAGGTGCCGGTGTCAGCGGTCGTCGCCCTCGACATCTCGAAATTTGCCCTGAGGCGGGCGGCGAAGCTGCTCCCCGATGCGCTGTGCCTGG
>NZ_JAPSHV010000203.1 GCF_031179385.1 Arthrobacter sp.
CACGAAACCCGAATCCGACTCCGGGATCCGCAAATGAAAGATCAAGAGACTCCATTGACTGAAGACGCCACCCTGTCGGTCGTCCTTGCCGGCGGGGGTACCGCCGGGCACATCAGCCCCCTGCTCGCAATCGCCCGTGCCCTCGTCACCGCAAGCCCGAACGCCCGCGTTGTCGCCGTCGGTACTGCTGCCGGCATGGAGACGCGACTGGTGCCGGCCGCAGGATTCCGCCTCGAAACCATCGAGCGCGTTCCGATGCCCCGCCGTCCGGGCATCGACCTGCTGAAGCTTCCGGTTCGTCTGGTCCGGGCCGTGCAACAGGCGCTGAAAATCGTCGACGCCGCGCGGGCCGACGTCGTCGTGGGTGTGGGTGGATACGTGTCCACGCCCCTCTACCTTGCAGCGAGGATCCGCCGCGTCCCGGTGGTCATCCACGAGGCGAACGCGCACCCAGGGCTGGCCAACCGGTTGGGGGCGCGCATCGCACACACTGTCGCGGTGGCGTTCAAAGGCACAGGCCTGCCGGGCGAGCAGTGGGTTGGAATGCCGATGCGGCCGGAAATCTCGACACTTGACCGCGCTGCACAGCGCGCAGAAGCACGTGCAGAGCTCGGCCTGGACCCTGTCCGCCCCACGCTGATCGTTACCGGCGGGTCTTCGGGAGCAGCGAGCATCAACCGCGCAGTCGCTGCCGCCGCGCAGAAGGTAGTTGAAGCGGACAACCGGGTTCAGGTGCTTCACATCACCGGGCGCGGAAAGCAGGTGACCGGGACCGACGGTGCGCTCCTCACCACTGGGAACTACCGCCAGATCGAGTACGTGGATCGCATGGAGAACGTCTATGCAGCAGCCGACCTGCTGCTGGCGCGCGCAGGGGCCGCGACGGTTTGTGAAGTTGCAGCCGTTGGACTGCCCGCTGTCTTCGTGCCCTTGCCGCACGGCAACGGGGAACAGCGGCGTAATGCCGCGGAACTGGTTGCTGCCGGAGGGGCGCTCATGGTCGAGGACCGGCAGCTGAGTGCTGAATGGCTCCTCTCCGAAGCCCTGCCCCTGGTACAGGACGCCGAGCGACTCGAGAGCATGTCCATGGCCGCTGCGCCGCTCGGCGTGCGGGACGCCGATGAGCGCATGGCGAAGCTGATTATCGATGCTGCCGGAGGCCGCTCATGAGTACTGCTGTTAGAGACCTGGGCCGCGTCCATTTCATTGGGCTGGGTGGAGCCGGAATGTCGGCCGTGGCGCGAGTGCTCCTCGGCCGGGGTGTCGAGGTCTCAGGGTCCGACGCCGCCGACTCACGTGGTCTTCAGGCTCTCGCCGCGCTCGGTGCACGTGTGCACGTCGGCCACGACGGGGCGAATCTGGGAATCGCCGACACCGTCGTTGTGTCCAGCGCAATCCGCGGGTCGAACCCCGAACTCGTGGAGGCGGAAGCCAGGGAACTACGGATCCTTCACCGCTCAGAGGCGCTGGCCGCCGCTATGGACGGACGCGCGGTGGTTGCCGTTGCCGGCACGCACGGCAAGACGACGACGACGGCAATGATCACCGTCATGCTGCAGGCTGCCGGAGCAAATCCGTCCTTCGCGATCGGCGGTGAGGTCGCCGCTTTGGGCGTCAATGCCGAGTGGGCGGACGGGGAGGTGTTCGTCGCCGAAGCGGACGAGTCCGACGGTTCCTTCCTCAATTACCGTCCGCACATCGGCGTGGTCACCAACGTTGAGGCCGATCACCTGGACCACTACGGGTCAGCCGATGCGGTGTACCGCTCTTTTGATCAGTTTGCGGCGTTGCTGCCTGCCGGGGACGGCGTGCTGGTTGCCTGTCATGACGATGACGGAGCTGCCGCACTAGCTGAGCGAACCGCCGCTTCGCGTCGGGTGAGGACGTACGGATACAACGAAGGTGCAGACGTTCGGATCAGTAACACTCGGGCACTGGGCAGTACCTCGAACAGCGTTCTCTCCTTCTCGGTGGATGGACTCGACAGCCAGCAGGAGCTGCAACTTGGGGTCCCCGGCCGGCACAACGTCCTCAATGCTGCCGCTGCTTTCGCTGTGGGACTCGAGCTGGGTGTGGATCCCGCCGCAGCTGCCGCAGGCCTGGCATCCTTCTCCGGTGCAGCGAGACGCTTCGAAGCGAAGGGGGAGTCCGGCGGCGTTCGGGTTTTCGACGACTACGCGCATCATCCCACCGAAGTTGCTGCCGCACTCAGTGCCGCCCGGACTGTCGCGGGGGAGTACCGCGTGCACGTGCTCTTCCAACCGCATTTGTTTTCGCGCACGCAGGAGTTCGCCGAAGAGTTCGCGGCTGCGCTGTCACTTGCCGATTCCGTGCGTGTCCTCGATATCTATGCCTCCCGGGAGGATCCCGTGGAGGGCGTCACCAGCCGGTTGATCAGCGACCGGCTGACCGTACCCGGCGGGTACGCTCCGAGCGCCGACGCAGCAATGCAGGACATCGTTGGGTCGGCCAGGAGCGGCGACATCATCCTGACAGTCGGGGCGGGTGACGTAACCCGCTTCGGTCCGCTGTTGGTCGATCTCCTCGCGCGTAAGGAAGACTCCCAGTGACCCCCCGACCTCCGCGCAAGCCTGGACCTGCCCGGCCCCGGCAGCGCCGGTTCTCGACGGATGACACCATCACTGCCGAGAAATCCATCAGTGCCGAGAAGTCCATCACTGCCGAGAAATACGTTCCCGCCCGGCAGATCGACACCCTGCGCGAGGAACGCATCTCGGCATCGAAGGAGGCTCCGGTCGCCCTCCTGGACCGCGAGCCGGATGCCGGCACTGTCATAGCGTTCCCGGAACCGCCGCGACGTAAGCGGAGAAGATGGTGGCTGACTGCCATCATCTCCGCTGTATTGCTCGTCGGCGGTCTGATCGCCTACCTGGTGTACTCACCTGCGTTGGCCGTACGGACCCTGGAGGTCCAGGGAAACCAATTGGTCCCCGAGGACCAGATAGCTGCGGCGCTTGCCCCGCTCATGGGTATCTC
>NZ_JAPSHV010000014.1 GCF_031179385.1 Arthrobacter sp.
CACTCAGGAAGGTCAGGCAAAATCTCAGGACGCGCACCGCTTAGTTGCTGCAATTTCTGGTCCAACGTCAAAGCCTTCAGTAGAAGGGCTGAGCGTTCTTGCGGTGTAAGGGCTGTATTCATCCAGGGTAGGTCGGCGGCCGTCGCTTGCGTCTCTGCGCTTGCGGCACCGATAGATCCAAGACCAGCGGCGGAAAGGGCGAGAGGAAGGGCGACAGCCAGCGCAATAAATTTGCGTCTGCGGCTAGAACGTCCGGTCATGAAAGTCTCCTTCGACATGAGTTTCAGATAATCAGCGGGTAAATCCGTGTACGGACTTACCTGAGGTGGTAGCCGAACCGGGTGAACAAGTGCTCAATGCAACGCTCACATGATGTTCGTCACATGTTCCATCGGTTGCCGTTTATTGCCCGCAGCGCTCCGATCCCAATGTCGGAACCTGCGGTTACGGAGTACACGTGGTGGAGTTGCGGACGAGTAGTCGTGTGGGGAGAACTACCGGTTGGTTGGATTGGGATCGGGCTCCTGCGGCGAAGGCCAGGAGGTTGTTCACTGCGGTTGCGCCGAGTGAGTAGAGCGGGGCTTCGATTGTGGTCAGTGATGGGGTGATGAACGCGGCTCCGTAGCTGTTGTCGTGTCCGACCACGCTGACGTCACCGGGGATGGTGAGCCCGTTCTGCTGGAGGGCGCGGATGAAGCCGATGGCCATCTGGTCGTTGTAGGCGATCACGCCAGGGGTTCTGTGGCGCAGCCACTCCTTTGCGGCGGCTTCACCTCCGCTGATGGTGGGGTGGTTGGGGTTGGTGCGTCGGACTGTGAGTTCGAGTTCCATGGCGGCTTCACGCAGGGAGCGCCAGCGCATGCCGTCTGCCCAGGATGCCTCCGGTCCGGCCAGGTAGGTGATGGTTCGGTGGCCGAGTTCGCCGAGGTGTTCGGCGGCGCGGCGAATGCCTCGGGGGTTATCCGTTACGACGCTGGCTACGTCTTTGACGGCGCGGTTCATGACAATGAGCGGCTTCTGCTTGGCCATCATCCGGATTGCGGAGTCGGACATGCGCGAGCTGGAGAGGACGATGCCGTCGACTGAGGCGAGGGCCCGTTCAAGGGCCTGGCGTTCCTTCTGTTCGGACTCCTGGGTGTGGGCAAGGAGCATGATGTAGCCGGCTTCCGCTGCGGCGGCTTCAGCGCCGCGGACCATTTCCGCGTAGACCGGATTCCGGATGTCCGCGATGACCAGCGCGATCATCGATGTTCGTTGCCGGTCGGGATGCTGAATGCCGGCAACATGGGCGGAGCGGTAGCCTACTTCAACTGCTGCGGAGAAGATTCGCTGTGCGGTGTGGTGGCTCACCCGCCCCGGCCGGGCGAAGGCGCGGGAGACCGTCGACGGCGACACTCCCGCAACGCGCGCCACGTCATAAATCGTGGGTAAACCAGACGAACCAATCATGAATGTGCTGGTTCGGTAGGCACATGCGGGAGCAAAATCGCGGCGAGCATCTGATGCCAGCTAAGCAAGGCTGATCGCATGTCGATCCAGCTGACTGCGGTGGTACTCTGCGCCTTTACGCGGCTCAGCATTATTGACTCTGAACGCCGATGTTAATAGCCGTTAGCCACCGGGCGGCATGCGCCGCCAGCATATCCGGCGTATCGGCGATATTGAGTATGACCCCGGCTTCATCCGCTTCCAGCGCTTCAAGGGTGTGCAGTTGGGACGCCAAGAGCGAGGGCGGCATGAAGTGCCCCGGCCGCGACGCCATGCGTGCGGTCAGCAGTTCCACGGATCCGTGAAGGTGTATGAACCGTGTGTCCTCGGCACCGATGCGGATCAGGTTCCGGTAAGAACGCTTCAGCGCACTGCACGCGATGACCAGCGAGCTCCCCTCCGCTGCGGCGAAACACCGTCCGATCTCCTCGAGCCATGGCCGGCGGTCGTCGTCGTCCAAAGGAATCCCAGCCGCCATTTTCTCGACGTTGTGGGCCGGGTGCAGCGAATCGCCGTCGAGGAAACCTGCTCCAAGCTCCCGCGCCAGAAGTGCTCCGACTGTGCTCTTGCCGCAGCCGGAGACACCCATGACTACGACATGGTGTGTGCTCACCAGTCGTGCACCGTACCGTCGGAGAGCCGGTTATAGGGCAGGTACGCCTGCTGGTACGGGAACGACGCCGCTGCCTCCTCGTTCAGCTCGACACCGAGACCGGGGTTGTCCCCCGGGTGCAGGAAACCGTCCGCGAAGGTCATGGACTGCTCAAAGACGGTGTTGGTCTTCGCGCTGTGTTCCATGTACTCCTGGATACCGAAGTTGTGGATAGCCAGGCCGACGTGCGCCTGGGCCGCAAGGCCAACCGGTGAAACATCGGTAGGTCCGTGGAAGCCGGACTTGATCTGGTACTGCGCCGCGTAGTCCATGACCTTTTTCAGCGGCGATATGCCGCCGAAGTGCGTGGACGCAGCACGCACGTAGTCGATGAGCTGCTCGCGGATGAGGGTCTGGAAGTCGAAGACAGTGTTGAAGATCTCGCCAACGGCCAGGGGAGTGGTGGTGTGCTGTCGGATGAGCCGGAAGGAGTCCTGGTTTTCGGCGGGAGTGACGTCTTCGAGCCAAAACAGGTCATAAGGTTCCAGCGACTTGCCGAGTTTCGCGGCCTGAATCGGGGTCATGCGGTGATGTCCGTCGTGCAGCAGCGGCAGCTCGGGGCCGAACTCGTTCCGCACAGCTTCGAAGACGGTGGGGATATGACGCAGGTAAGCCCGGGTATCCCAGTCCTCCTCGGTGGGCTGGGCACCGCGGCCCGCGGGCTCGAAGTCGTAGCGCTCACCGGTGGCCTGGGCCTGCGCTGCAACACCGTACAGGGCCTTGATGCCGGGCACCGAGGTCTGCACACGGATGGACTTGTAGCCCTCCTCCAGGTGGTGGCGGATGGAGTCGAAGAGCTCCGGCAGGTCGCGGCCGGACGCATGACCGTAGGTGCGCAGCGCTGTGCGGGAGGCACCGCCCAGCAGCTGGTACACCGGCATGCCGGCGGCCTTGCCCTTGATATCCCACAGGGCCATATCGACGGCAGCGATCGCGGCCATCGTGACCGGCCCACGGCGCCAGTAGGCGCTGCGGTAGAGGAACTGCCAGGTGTCCTCGATACGGTGCGGGTCCTTGTTGATCAGGAGCTGAGTGACATGTTCCTTGAGGTAGGAGGCAACAGCCAGTTCCCGGCCGTTCAGGGTGGCATCACCGAGACCGGTGATGCCCTCATCCGTAGTGATTTTGAGCGTAACGAAGTTCCGGCTCGGGCTGGTGACAATGACTTCGGCGGCAATAATTTTCATGGTGGACCTTTCAATAAGCAGGCGCGTTAGAGCGCGGAAAGGGGGACTGTTACCAGTTGCCCCGAAGGCTGTGGACGAGATTGACGACGGCGCCATCAGCGCCGAGGTCGGCGCTTAATGCCGTCACAAGGGCTCGGGTGATGGTCTTGCCGGAGAGTTCCAGGATGCCAATGAGGACCAGGAGGTCAGCTTCGGCATCCGCCGGCCTCGCGCCGTCGACATGCAGTTGGACCAAATAGTCGATCCAGGCAGCAACGATGCGGGCCGCACCCTCACCAGTACGGCCTGCCGAACGCTCAGCGATCAGAACCGGAACGGCCCGCATACGGAGTTTGGTGGAACCATCGGCGCCGATCTGCCCAAGCAGATGCTCGATCCGCCCATTGCGGAAGCGACTCAGCAAAGCTTCCCGATAAGCGGGAATGTCGAGCTCGGGCTGGTGCAGATGAGCGGCTGCTTCATTCCAAAACATCTCCAACTCGGCTGCGCAGGACGGGTCTGTTACAGCCTCCGCGACCGTCCTGAGTCCCCGCAATTGACCGGTGTAGGCGAGCAACGAATGGGCGCCGTTGAGTAACCAGAGTTTGCGCTGCTCGAACGGCGCTATGTCCTCCACGAAGTAGGCTCCCGCATTTTCCCAGTCGGGGCGACCTGCAGGGAACTTACCGCTGAGCACCCAATTGGAGAAAGGTTCGGCTATTACGGGAGCTGCGTCAGCGAAACCGGTGGCTTCGCGCACTGTGACGATATCGGGCTCGGTAGTGCGCGGGGTGATGCGATCCACCGAAGTGCTCACGAAAGATACGTTCTCGGCAATCCAGTCGGCAAGCTCTGTGGAGACGAGGGCGGCCAAGCCCGCGATCGCTTGAAAAGCCGCTGCACCGTTGGACCCCAAATTGTCGCAAGGCACGACCGCAAGGGGGCCGGCATTCGTGCGACGGCGCGCATCAAGTCCCGGTAAGACGCGTGCGCCCATGGTGGCCAATTGAGGATAACCATCTTCTACATCGAGGCTTCCCACCCGGGCCCACACATCATTGAGGGCGCGTGCATCTGCTGCGACAGCGGGAGCGGAAACATCCAGGAGCCCGTCGGGGCCGAGGTGATAGGCCGGTTCAGTGATGGTAATCGTCATCAGCGCCGTCTCTGGCGCTGATAGAACCGAGGTGAGTCGGCGGAGGTCCTTACCATCGAATGCGGCGCTGATGCTCGCGATGACGCTGAAGTTGTCACCGTCATCACCGCGTTCCACGAGGGTGTAGAGCCCGTCCTGCGCGGCAAGAGTTGTTGCTGCCTCCTGACTGCGCCCGGTGAAGGCAGCGATGCCCCACTCGTGCTTCGGGTCGGCCTGCTCGGTGTACCAGGCCTGGTGCGACCGGTGGAAGGCGCCGAGCCCAATATGCACCATCCGAACCGGTGCCGCGGGGCGGACGCGGGCAGTGGTGCGGTTCAACGCCCGCACATCGTTGCGAACGCTCACAGCTTGAAGACCCGTCGCGGCGCGGCGTCGACGACGTCAACGATCAGTTCTTCAGCACGGGGGGCACTGATCCGGTGCTCGGCGACGAGTCGAGCCAGGAACGAGGCTTCGATCCGGCGCGACGCATCATGGCGGGCCGGGATGGAGCAGAATGCCCGGGTATCGTCGATGAAGCCCGACGACCGTGAGAATCCGGTGGTTTCAGTGATGGCCGAGCGGAAGCGAAGCATGGCATCGGGTGCATCGAGGAACCACCACGGCGCACCGATGTACACCGACGGGTAGAACCCGGCGAGGGGAGCCAGCTCGCGGGAGAAGACGGTCTCATCGAGCGTGAACAGGACCAAGTGGAAGTCAGGTGCGGTGCCGAAATCCTGCAGGAGCGGGCGGATGCCCTCTGTATAGCTGACCGGGAATGGGATGTCGTGGCCGGTGTCCCCGCCGAACTTTTCGAAGCTGGGCAGGTGATGGTTGCGGTAGGAACCGGGGTGAATTGTCATGACCAGTCCGTCCTGAACCGACATGCGCGCCATTTCGTACATCATGTGCGCTTCGAAGGCGTCCCGGTCCTCGCCCGTCCATTCCCCGCAACGAGCGCGCGTGAAGAGCTTTTCGGCGTCGGAGCGGTCCAGTTTGAGGGTCAGGGGGGTGCGGACGCCGTGGTCTGCGGACACGGCACCGTGGTCAATGAAATAGCGCCGGCGGTTCTCCATCGCGCGGATGTACCCGGCATATCCGGCTGCGCCGTCACCGGCCAGCCCGATCAGGCGGTCTACATTCTCCACCCAGTTGGGGTGCGCGATATTGATGTACGCGTCAGGGCGGAACGTTGGAACAACTCTGCCGTGGAAGGTGCTGTCCGCTGCGATCGAGGCGTGGTGCTGCAGGTCATCCAGCGGGTCATCGGTGGTGGCCAGTACCTCGATGTTGAAGTCGCGAAAGAGTTGGCGGGGACGAAATGCCGGCTCGTTGAGGCGCGACTGGAGCGTGGCGAACGTGCTGTCGGCCGTCGCCTCGGAAATCTCCTCGTCCAGTTTGAAGACATGCTCGAACTCTGAGCGGATCCAATAGCCTGATGCGGTGCCGTCGAACAGGGGCCATGCCCTGCAGAACTCCCGCCAGACGCTCCGGGGATCTGCATTGGCGATCGGCCCCTGGTTGAGCCGGTCTAGCGGCACTCCGCTGGCATGGATGAGGCGCACGACGTAGTGATCCGGGGTCACCAGCAGCGTCGCCGGATCGGGGAAAGGAGTGTCTTGGGCCAGTACGGCGGGATCTACGTGGCCGTGCGGCGAGATGATCGGGAGAGACTCCACGAGGTCCAGCAGGTCCCGTGCGATTGCCCGCATGCCAGGGTCGGCCGGCAGGAGCCGATCGGGCTCGGCAGCGAGAGAAGAATTCGAAGAAGGCATGCGCCCAATCGTTGCCAAGTGGAACGAGAATGGTCAACGAGTTGCCATTTGTTGGCAAAGAGGCAGGCTTAGCTGTTCGCGGGTCCGGTGGAGTTGCGGACGAG
Source organism: Arthrobacter sp. (assembly GCF_031179385.1). Lineage (GTDB taxonomy): Bacteria > Actinomycetota > Actinomycetes > Actinomycetales > Micrococcaceae > Arthrobacter_D. The sequence goes on from NZ_JAPSHV010000014.1 coordinate 6,324, forward strand.
TAGTCGTGTGGGGAGAACTACCGGTTGGTTGGATTGGGATCGGGCTCCTGCGGCGAAGGCCAGGAGGTTGTTCACTGCGGTTGCGCCGAGTGAGTAGAGCGGGGCTTCGATTGTGGTCAGTGATGGGGTGATGAACGCGGCTCCGTAGCTGTTGTCGTGTCCGACCACGCTGACGTCACCGGGGATGGTGAGCCCGTTCTGCTGGAGGGCGCGGATGAAGCCGATGGCCATCTGGTCGTTGTAGGCGATCACGCCAGGGGTTCTGTGGCGCAGCCACTCCTTTGCGGCGGCTTCACCTCCGCTGATGGTGGGGTGGTTGGGGTTGGTGCGTCGGACTGTGAGTTCGAGTTCCATGGCGGCTTCACGCAGGGAGCGCCAGCGCATGCCGTCTGCCCAGGATGCCTCCGGTCCGGCCAGGTAGGTGATGGTTCGGTGGCCGAGTTCGCCGAGGTGTTCGGCGGCGCGGCGAATGCCTCGGGGGTTATCCGTTACGACGCTGGCTACGTCTTTGACGGCGCGGTTCATGACAATGAGCGGCTTCTGCTTGGCCATCATCCGGATTGCGGAGTCGGACATGCGCGAGCTGGAGAGGACGATGCCGTCGACTGAGGCGAGGGCCCGTTCAAGGGCCTGGCGTTCCTTCTGTTCGGACTCCTGGGTGTGGGCAAGGAGCATGATGTAGCCGGCTTCCGCTGCGGCGGCTTCAGCGCCGCGGACCATTTCCGCGTAGACCGGATTCCGGATGTCCGCGATGACCAGCGCGATCATCGATGTTCGTTGCCGGTCGGGATGCTGAATGCCGGCAACATGGGCGGAGCGGTAGCCTACTTCAACTGCTGCGGAGAAGATTCGCTGTGCGGTGTGGTGGCTCACCCGCCCCGGCCGGGCGAAGGCGCGGGAGACCGTCGACGGCGACACTCCCGCAACGCGCGCCACGTCATAAATCGTGGGTAAACCAGACAAATCAGTCATCAAGACCTCCGCCACCACCATAGACTCGATGAAGGCAACTATTGGCAACTGCTTTGAAGTTGACTCACCTATTTGAGTCTATGGGTGGAGTATTCACTTCACAGCGCAGGTCGAACAATTCAGCGAGGCAGGGTTCGACGACCACGTATCGGGGTGTATCTGCACGACGGTCACTGCGTCGGCTGGCAAGAGAATTCTCCCGTCACGCCGCCGTCGCAGTAAGCCACCAACGATGCTCGCGGATGCGGCAGGAAAAGGTTACGACGATGAACACCAATAAGAAATTAACAGTACTGGGATCAGCAGCGGCAATGATGCTCGCGCTGTCAGCCTGCGGCGGCGGGGCAGGAACCGCCGGCGGCGATTCGCAGACCCTGCGGCTCGCACTGAACCAGACGGAAACCCACCCCTCCTATATCGCGCTGGACAACCTGGGAAAGAACGTTGAGGAAAGCACCGAAGGGCGCGTGAGCGTTGATGTCTTCGCCAATGAGACCCTGGGTGCGCAGCAGGAAGCCATCCAGCTGGTCAGCGACGGCACCGTTGACATGGCCGTCGTCTCGGGAACCCAGCTCGAGAACCTGAACCCCGACTTCCAGGTCTTCAACCTCCCCGGTGTCTTCGACAACGTTGAGCACCAGATGGGAGTTATCGGCGACGACGCGGTAGTAGGCGAGCTCTACAAGTCGCTTGAGGACCAGAACCTCACTGTTCTCGGAGGTTTCACGCAGGGCACCCGCAGCATCTACAACACCCAGGGACCCGTCAACACGCCGGAGGATCTCGCGGGCAAAAAGATTCGCGTCCAGGAATCCGACGTGCAGATGAAGATGATCGAGCTTATGGGCGGCGCTCCCACACCGATGGCTTTCGGTGAGGTCTACACCGCGCTCCAGTCGGGCGTGATCGACGGGGCGGAGAACAACGAGATCTCCTACCTCACGCAGAAGCACAACGAGGTTGCGAAGTACTTCTCCAACACCAACCACCTTGTCGGCCTAGACTACGTCGTCATCAATACTGCCGCTTATGAGGCCATGACCGAAGAGGACCGTGCCGCGTTCGAGGAGCAGTGGGCCGCGGCAGTCGAGGAGCACACCACCCTGTGGCTGGAGGAAACCGAGAAGGCGCACGCTGACCTCGAAGCCAGCGGCACCGAGTTCAACGACGTCGATGAGGAAGCTTTCAGTTCCGCTCTGGAACCGCTGATCGAGGAATACGTCGACACCGAGGTGGAACAGGCAATTTACGACGCCGCCCGCGCAGCAGCAGAGTAACCAAATGGAGAATATGAGCAGCGATCAGCCAGAAGGAACGGGCAACGATCGGTCAACCACTCCAGAACAGGCTCCGGCTGGGGCGAGCGATGCTCGCCCCTCCGGTGGGCCGGTGGTGGCAGCTCTGGAGACCACACGACAACTGATCGACCGTGTGTTGGCACTGTTGTGTATAGCGATTTTCGCCGCGTTGGTCATCGTCGTCGCCTGGCAGGTGTTTTCCCGCCAGGTGCTTGGTGCGCCGGCTACCTGGACCGAGGAATCAGCACGCTACGTCTTCGTCGTCCTGGCGCTGCTCGGTGCCGCATTAGTGTTCTCTGAGCGCGGCCACATCGCCGTCGAACTACTGGTTAACAAGTTTTCCGTACGCGTGCAGAAGATCGTCGCCCTTGCCGTCGAAGGTTCGATTATCTTCTTCGCCGGATACGTCATGATCTATGGAGGGCTGGCAGTGGCAGCGAACGCCTGGACCCAGAACATCTCCACGATGCCGGTAAGCGTAGGTCAGGTCTACTTAACCCTGCCGGTCGCCGGCGCGTTGATCATCTTCTTCGCGGTGTGCCACATAGTGGGCATGTTCGCGGGCACCGAGAAGCCTGTGCCCGAAATCGACATAAACAATCAAGGCATCTGAGGTCATCATGGAACCCGTCATTCTCGCCTCGATTGTCCTCGTAGGCGGTTTCATCCTGGCGCTTGCCCTGGGCGCACCCGTTGCTGTCGCGATGGGCCTTCCTTCGGCCCTAGCTATTGTTGTCCTACTTGGCTGGGACTCGGGCGCCCTCACGTCAGCTCAGCGCCTGTTCACGGCGAGCAACTCCTTCGCCTTGCTTGCGATTCCATTCTTCATTCTTGCCGGCGGGCTGATGAACACTGGAGGAATCGCGCAACGACTCATCGATCTTGCGCAGGTCATAGCCGGGCGGGTGCCCGCTTCACTGGCGCAGACGACCGTTGTGTCCAATGCGATGTTCGGTGCGGTATCCGGTGCGTCGGTTGCATCTGCTGCGGCAGTAGGCTCCGTGCTCTCTCCCCCGATGCGAAAGGCCGGCTACGATCCTGCTTTCTCGGCTGCGGTTAATGCGGCAGCTTCTCCCGCAGGAATGTTGATTCCGCCCAGCAACACTTTCATCATCTACTCGCTCGTATCGAGCACCTCAGTCGCGGCTCTCTTCATGGCTGGAATCGGCCCCGGTTTGTTATGGGCTCTGGTCTGCATGGCGATGGTTGCGGTGTACGCGCGCAAACGCCCTGAGCTTCGCGGAGGCGAGCGAGTTACCTTGCGCCAAGGCGCCGCTGTGTTGGTGCGTGCTATCCCGGCCCTGCTCATGATCGTTATTGTCATTGGCGGGATTCTCACCGGGTTCTTCACCGCTACGGAGTCATCCGTCGTCGCAGTACTGTATTCCCTGGTCCTGGGCATAGTTCAGAAGACCCTGCCTGTGCGCGCGCTGCCCTCAATTACCCTTGAGGCGGCGAAGACAACGGCGATCGTCATGCTGCTTATCGGCGTATCGGGCATTCTGGCCTGGGTGATGTCTTTCGCCCGTGTGCCCGTGCTCGTCGCTGACGCGCTCCTTGGCCTCACTGACAATACCGTTGTCCTTCTCATTCTGATCATGATCATTCTGCTCCTGGTGGGCACCGTGATGGACCCGACCCCGGCAATCTTGATCTTCACGCCGATTTTCTTGCCGATCGTCATTCAGCTCGGAGTCGATCCGATTCATTTCGGAGCCATGATGGTGTTCAACATGTGCTTGGGGAACATCTCGCCGCCTGTGGGTAACAACCTCTTCGTAGCCGCAAGAGTGGCGGGCGTTCGTATTGAACCAATGATCACTCGGATCATGCCCTTCTTCTGGGCACTTACCGTCGCGCTATTCATTGTCGCTTTCGTCCCTCAGTTATCGATGTGGCTACCGACCGTCATGGGCCTTGTAACGCCGTAACGCCGCCAAGGGCCCGATCGTTCGAACGCGCCGGAATGGTGCAGGTTCACTTAGACCTGCTCCATTCCGGCGGGTTCGGACGTGCCGGCGCTATCAGTCTTTGCTGTTCTCGAGGGCCACACTCAGGAAGGCTCGTGCGGCGGGACTCAGCAACCCGGGACGTTGCACCACGTCGATCGATAGAGATTCTTTGATGTCGAGATCCCGCACTGTGAGTCCTGCTGAAGTCGCCAGATCGCGCCAAGACTCGGCCACGACTGCTATTCCCACTCCTGCCAGTACCAGAGGCAGGAGGGCTTCGCGGTGCTCAATTTCGACGACAGCTACGCTTCGCTCGGCAGCGGCGAGAACCTCCTCAGCGGCCCGGCGCATTCCGGTTCCTGTTTGCCCAACAATCAACCGGGCATCCGACAGATCCTTCGGCCGTACAGGCCCATTGCCGGGATGCAGCGCAGCGCCATTGCGGGCGACACATATATAACGGTGGCACTGCAACGGATGAAGGGTCAGATCGGTGGGTGGAAGCAGCGTTGGTGGACGGGCGATCAGTCCCAGTTCCGCATTGCCGGTCCGAAGCGCGGAAGCGACATCGTCGGTGGTATCTGCTGAGCGGACACGGACCTGGACTCCTGGATAAAGGGTGAGAAACTGACCCACCAACTGAGCTAAGGGACTAACGGCCTGTGAGGGCATGCAGCTCAGCACCAGTCGACCGCCCCTCAGCCCATGGACTGCATCGACGGATGAGCGAGCAAGATCCATGCCATGCAGGACTTCCCTGGCCGCCGGCACGAGCGCCTCTCCCGCTGCTGTAAGCACCAGCCTGCGACCCGCCCGGTGGAACAGCGGTGTCCGAAGTTCAGTCTCCAAACCTCGCAAAGCATGAGAGATGGAGGGCTGAGCAACCAGCAGGGCGTCCGCAGCGCGGTGAACTCCACCCTCGTCCACGATCGCCAAAAAGTAGCGCAACTGACGTACATCCATGCGGCAATCCTCACTGATAGTCAACGTCTATCAACCAAGCACATTTTAGGTCTTGGAACTTCTCATCTGTGACGTGCTTCACTGGATCGACCTGAACTTTTCAACCCTGGTGTGAGTATCAACCCACTCGGGATCAACGATGATTCTGGAGCAACTCCCGTGAATGTCACTCTTCTTCTCACAGCGATCGCCATAGTCGGCATCGTCTTGCTCATCACCGCTTTACGCGTCCCTCCGATCTTTGCCCTGCTGGTCGGTACGTTCTTCCTCGGCCTGACGACCATCGGCGCAGGCGCCACTCCAGGTGCTGTCACCGGAGGCTTCGGTGAGGTTATGGCCGAGATCGGACTGCTTGTCAGCTTCGGCGTGATTATGGGATCTCTGATCACCAAAACCGGAGCGCTGCAAGGTCTCATCGAAGCACTGATGCGGACCTTCGGCGCTAAACGATTGCCCTACATCTTCACTCTCTCCCTCAGCTCAATCTTCACGTCCATCTACTCCGACGTGGTCCTCGTCCTGACCGCCCCCATGGCCAAACGCATCGCACCGCAACTGGGCAAGCGCGGTATCGCACTGATGGGCGGCGCGCTGACTGCAGGTATTGAAGTAGGACTCGTTTTCGTCGTCCCCGGTGTTGCCGCGTTGGCAGTGGCCGGCCTCCTCGGCGTCCCCCTGGGCGAGATGTTCGTATGGGGCATCGTCATCGGACTTCCGACTGCCTTCCTCACCATGTTCATCTTCAACCTGCTGGCGAAACGTGCCCTGAGGTGGAGTCCGGAGAAGGATGAGCTCGCCGCTGAAATCGGTGGATTCGACGATTCCTCGACAGGTGCCGGTGGCATTGCCCTCCACCAGGAAGGCCAAAGAGACGGCGAGCATCGCAGCGAGATGAAGCCTGCGCCAGTCGGCACCCTTGAGGCCGAATCAGCAGCAGTCTGCAAGCTGCCCCTGCCCCTTGCGCTAGCGCCCGTGGTCGTCACCCTCGCACTGGTCGCAGCCGGAGCGCTCCTTGGAACGCTGAATGTCGAAAGCACGTTCCTTGGCTTCATCACCGATCCCGTGTTCGCCATGTTCCTAGGAGCGTCCTCGTCCTACCTGCTGGCCTGCCGGACGGCTCCCCGGGCGGAAGTGGACAAAGAGGTGGCCGCAGGCCTGGTCACCTGCGGACCGATCCTCGTTCTCAGCGGCGTCAGCGGATCTCTTGGTGCCGTCATCGAACAGTCGGGGTTGGCCGACATCCTCTCCGGGTACTTCACCTCAAGCATCCTGCCTCCGCTGCTGTTGGTCTGGGTGATTGCGGCGGTCCTTCACATTGCGCTGGGCTCCATTTCCATCTCGGCCATCACAGCCGCAGGAATCCTGGCGCCGATCGCCGGCAGCCTGGGTGTTCCTTTGGTCCTCGTTGCGCTTGCCGCCGGATCAGGTGCACTCTTCCTGCCGCACGTGAGCAGCAACTTCTTCTGGATGTTCAAGGAGATGCTGGGTCTCTCAACCCGTGGAACCTTCAAGACCCACACCGTTGCCATGAGCCTGGCTTCCGTGGTTTCGCTGGTTCTCATCCTTGGCCTGGGCTTCATCCTCTGATCCCAGCTTCTACACGCGACTACGAACAGCTGCAAGTTCCCTGAAAGAAAAGGTAGATCAAACATCATGACCAGAACACACCGGATTGCCGTCATCGCCGGCGACGGAATCGGACAGGAAGTAGTTCCCGAAGGCCTGCGTACCCTCGAAGCCGCCGCGGAAGCCTATGACTTTGAACTGAAGACAACGGAATTTGACTACGCGAACGCGGACTATTACCTGAAGCACGGAAAGATGCTCCCCGACAACTGGTTCGAGGAACTCAGTACCTTCGACGCCATTTTCTTCGGAGCAGTCGGGTGGCCGGAGATCGTGCCTGATCACATCTCGCTCTGGGGCAGTCTCCTCCAGTTCCGTAGGCACTTCGACCAGTACGTCAGCTTGCGTCCCGTGAAGCTATTGGCGGGCATGGACAGTCCACTCGCCGGTCGCAAGCCCGGCGACGTCGACTTCTACGTCGTCCGCGAAAATACCGAGGGTGAGTACTCCAGCATCGGCGGGAAAATCTTCGAAGGCACTGACCGCGAAACCGTGATTCAGGAAACCGTCATGACCCGCACGGGCGTGGACCGCATCCTGAAATACGCGTTCGACCTCGCTCAGAGCAGGCCAAGAAAACATCTCACCTCAGCGACCAAGAGCAACGGCATCTCCATCTCGATGCCGTACTGGGACGAGCGTGTGGAAGAAATGGCCAAGGGGTTCAATGAATTGAAAGTGGACAAGTACCACATCGACATACTCACGGCGAACTTCGTCATGCACCCGGACTGGTTCGACGTCGTGGTTGCCAGCAACCTTTTCGGTGACATCCTCTCCGACCTGGGTCCAGCATGCACCGGGACCATTGGAATTGCGCCCAGCGGCAACATCAACCCCGAACGCAAATTCCCGAGCCTCTTCGAACCGGTACACGGATCCGCTCCGGATATCGCAGGCAAAGGAATCGCCAACCCGGTCGGACAGATCTGGAGCGCCGCCATGATGCTGGAACATCTCGGCGAAACGTCGGCGGCGGCAGGCGTACAGCGCGGTTTCGAAGACGTTCTGGCTCGCGGGGACAAAGCCGTTCTCACCCCCGACCTTGGCGGAAAAGCCACCACTGAAGTCCTCGGCAAGAGCATCAGCGACGAAATCAAAGCAGCAGCCCTCGCGGGCGTCGGCAAATAGCCCTCCCGGCGAGCTCTCAACCTATCGGAGACCGCCATCGGATGCTTCCCCAGTAGCACCGCAGGAGGTGGATCCGCCCGGTTCCACCTCCTTCATATGTCTGACGGAGACCCCATACATGAACGTCCTGAACTGTACGTCTTCAGCAAGTGTGAACACCTTCCGCGTCCTCCTGGCTCCTGACAAGTTCAAGGGGACACTGAGCGCTTGCGAGGTGGTCTCATTCCTAAAGACCGGCTTGGAATCCGCTCAAAACGACGTCACTGTCTCGTGCCGCCGTTTACCACTGGCCGACGGTGGAGACGGTAGCGTCCAAGCGGCCCTTATGGCTGGCTTCCACCCACTCAAGATCCCGGTGGCCGGACCGACAGGCATCCCCACAGAAACGACCCTGGCGCTCAACTCCTCGACTGCGGTAGTGGAAGTGGCCACGACTGTTGGGCTGCAAATGCTGCCTGCTAATCAGCCGGCACCCCTGCACAGCAGCAGCGGTGGCTTCGGGGAAGCCGTCTCAGCTGCCTACGCCAGCGGCGTCCAGCAAATTGTTCTGGCACTTGGCGGTAGTGCTACCACCGACGGCGGAGCCGGGATGCTCAGTGCGCTGGGCGCCCGGTTCTTCGATGGCGAAGGAACAGCGATTGTGCCTTCGGGCGGAACTTTGAAGGACATTGCATGGATCGATGTCAGCGGGCTAATCGACCTCTCGAAAGTGGATCTGATTGCAGCAAGCGATGTGCAGAATCCGTTGCTGGGTGCTGCCGGTGCGGCCGCGATCTACGGCCCTCAGAAAGGGGCAACGCCCACTGATGTGGTTCTGCTTGAGCAAGGACTCGCTCATCTCGCGAGGCGTCTCGACGAAGCAGGGCTACCCGGGACGTCTTACGCGAATGCCACTGGCGCGGGTAGCGCTGGAGGGCTCGGCTACGCTGCACAACTGCTAGGGGCACGCCTGGTTTCCGGCGCCGAATTTTTCATGGATCTGCTCGGCTTCGACCAAGCATTGGAGGCCTGCGACCTCGTCATCACCGGTGAAGGGAAGATGGATGAACAGACCCTCGCGGGGAAGCTTCCGCTCGTCGTCGCCCGCCGAGCGCTACCGGTGCCGGTGATCGCAGTGGTGGGCCATAACGTCCTCGACCGGGACCAGTTGCCGGAACACAACATTGAGAAAATCTACTCCCTCAGCGGTATGACCAATCTGGACACCTCTGCAGATGCGGTGCTATCGGCATACTTTCTCAGCGCGATAGGACAGCAAATCGCTCGTACGCTCAACCGTGCTCAACACGTGTCGACGGTCTCGGCAATGAACCTCATGTAGGGAAGGCGCTAGGTCCAAGCACGCGCTGCTGCTTTCTCTCCACGGAGGGAGGCTGTGCGTTTAGGTACACCCATACGCGACAGGGGAGGGTCATCGATCTGGTGTGGCGTTAGGGTGAAGCTCGGGTCGTTGGCATCGCTTGTGGTTAGAAGTCCAGACGAGGCGCCCCACACCCGCACGGGGAGCGCAGGACGACGGTCCATATGCAGCGGGGTGGCGCGAGGAGCCTCAGTCAGGGTCGGCAAACGCTGACCCTGACTGAGGTGTTTATCTGAGCCTGCCGCTCGGTTGCTCGGACCGGTTCGCCAGTAGGACGTCCTCGTTACGTGAAGAAGGGATGACCGGAAGGTCATGGCCCTTGAAAGCAATGTGATGTCAGTGGGTTAGGGCTGATTGCCGGGTCGGAGTTGTGATCCTGTCGGCGTCATCGTCGCACGGTTCGGTTTCGCTGAGCTCGGTGCGCGATGTCCGCATGTTTTTCCGGCCGATTACTGCGGTTGCAATCGCGTTGCCCAGGATGTTGGTAGCGGTGCGGCCCATATCGAGGATCTGGTCAACGACGAGGAGCAGGGCGATGCCAGCTATGGGGACACCGAAGGAGGGTACGACTGCTGCGACGATGACGAGGGATCCGCGTGGTGCACCGGCCATACCCTTGCTGCTGATCAGAAGCAGTGCGACCATGGCGAGTTGTTCGCCTAGTCCCATATCCACGCCATAGGCGTTGATGAGGAAGACGGAAGCGAACGTCATGTACATCATCGAGCCGTCAAGGTTGAATGAGTAGCCCAGAGGCAGCACGAACCCGGTGGTCTTGCGGTCCACCCCGAAGCGCGCCATGGATTCGATGAGTTTAGGGAAGGCCGCTTCGCTGCTGGAGGTGGAGAAGGCAACAAACATGGGTTCGCGGATCATTGCCACGAGGCGGAACGCGGCACGGCCAAGGAGCAGCGCGGCAATCCCGATCATGAGCGCCCACAGACCTGCAAGTGAGAGGTAGAACCCGCCGATGAAGGAGCCGTAGGTAGCGAAAGCGTCGATGCCTTCGGAGGTGAACGCTCCTGCTACCGCTGCGAAAACCCCGATAGGGGCAGCCAGCATGACGTAGCTGGTGAGTTTCAGCATGACAGGGACAAGTTCTTCGATCAGGTCCGAGATTTGGGTGTGCCCCTGGCGTTTCATCGCCAACAAGGCGATTCCGAACAGGAGAGCGAATACAAGAATTTGAAGTGCGTTATTCGTGGACATCGCTTCGATGACGCTCTTCGGCACAATGTTCTCGACGAAGGACTGGAAGTCCAGGCTGCTGGTCTCGAGGGTGCTGGTTTCAGTGCCAGTTGCCGTGAGATTCAGGCCTTTCCCGACGTTCAACAGGTGTGCCATGGAAAAGCCGATGCCGCCGGCAATTACTGAGGCGCTGACGAACCAGGCTAGTGACTTAGTGAGCATCCCGCCCACGCCCACTTCAGGGTTGTCGGCTGTTCGTGCCACCTGGCTGTGGTGGCGAACTAGAAAAAAGGACAGCAGGTGAATTCATCGGCCTGCTGCGGAATGACCTGAATCTGCAGATCCTCGTGCGACAAGTCGGCACCTGGCAGGTTGATGCCTTCGGCGGTGTCAGAGTCATCGACGTCGATGGTCGATGTCTGCGCCGTCGGCCACAGCTACGCCATTGCGGCTGTTGACCTGTACCGGGTTTACTAGTGGCGAACGTCGCAATTCAGCAGGCAGTCTCAATGGCGACAGGCTAACACTCAAACCCGTTCGAAACTTTTGGAAATGATGGCGCCCCGCACGCAGACAGGGACAGATGCAGGGCGCCAGTTCTAAGTCTCCTTCATTGCCCGTCCTCTTCGGAGAGATTGCCACTAGTTGCTTTGCGCGCGCGACAGACGCAAACAACAGCGGCCGACCCTGAGGCGGTCCTATTCTGAGGTCACTGCGAGTCAGCGATAAGAAGAATCAACGTTGAAACGTAGGCCGCCAGCGCCCCCTCACAGTGCAATAGGGGGCGCTTGATCCTCCTGCGGAGCGATCAGATCCAACTGCCTGGGCAACCAAAGGCTCAGTTCCGGAATGAAGACCACCAGAAACAGCCCGCCGATGATCGCGATGAGGAACGGAACGAGTTTCGAGATCACCGGCTCGATCCGTAGACCCGCAACACGGGCACCGACGAACAGAACGTTGCCCACGGGCGGGTGATTGTACCGACACACAGGTTGTATACGTGGTGCCAAAGTGCACCGGTTGGATTCCAAACTCCATGACGATGGGCAGGAAGATCGGCGTGAAGATCAGGATTGCCGGCGTCGGGTCCATGAAGGTTCCGACGAGGAGCAGAATGATCAGAATCAGAATCGCAGTGGGACTATTCGTCAATTCAAGCAGACGGTCCGAGATCTATGCGGGCGAAGGACATCAACCAAGACATGGCTGTCGAGACGCCGACCAGCAACATGACAACGATACCCGCATGGCAACTGCGCAGATGCAGTCTGTGAATGACCGCGCAGCGCCCCTGTGGACAAGAACCCCGATCTTTGGTCGCGTATAGGCGTATAAAGCGTTCGTTGACGACGTGGTAGGTGTCCCTAATAAAGCTGCGAGTGAATGGGACGCCAGCGATGTAGATGTCGGCGCGGATAGCTTCCAGCGTCAGTTCGATCCCAAGTGCGGGCCGCTGATCTGTTAGAAGCCCTCAGTTCTGAAGCAACAAGTGGCAACGGGTGCGCCCTGTGACATTCCTCATGTCAATGTGGGCTTCGCCACACTTCTCCGGGCGCCACTCGGGCTTGTGGCCTCGGCTGGGTGATCTTTCGATCACCGCTCCGGCCTCTGATTTCCATTTACTGTGTCGAAGGAGACGTTACATTGCAGCAATCAAATAGGAGGGGAAGCATCAGCCGGAAGCGTCAAATTCTTGCGCTCGCTGTTGCAATCCCCTTAGTGCTGTCCGGAGCGGGCCTGGGGTTCGCTGGCGCTGCCAGTGCGGAGTCCTCTCAGCAGACTGTTGCTGAATTGCCTTGGATGAACACCGCCCTTTCGCCAGAAGAACGTTCAGCTCTGTTGCTAGAGGCGATGACTCTCGCGCAAAAGATGCAGCAACTCACGGGCACACCGCCCGAAATCGTTCCTGAACTGCCCGAGTGCTACGGAGGAAGGCATGTTCGTGGGATCCCGGAGTTGGGTATACCCACTCTCCGCATCACCAATGGGCCGGTGGGAGTGGGCCAAAACGACTGCGTTGATGCCGCTTTGATGGACCTTCCCCCAGCGCAGCGTCCGTTAGGTATCCCCTACATTCACCACACCTCAGCCAAAGCGACGGCATTGCCATCGGCAACAGCCGCAGCAGCTTCTTTCGACCCTGATGTTGCAGGAACCTACGGTGATGTGATCGGTAGGGAGATGAATAATCTGGCCCTGCACGTGTTCGAAGCGCCGGGCGCCAACATGGCAAGGCTACCCATCCTCGGACGAAATTTTGAGTACTTCGGTGAAGACCCGTATCTGACGGGCAAGATGGCGGTAGCCGAAACTCAGGCGGTCCAGGACAGGGGGTTGATTGCAATGCCCAAACACTTTGCGGTGAATGAACAGGAAACCAACCGCCAGATAGTCAATACTCTGGTCGACGAGAGCACAATGCATGAGACGTACTTGTTGCCGTTCGAAATGGCCGTCAAGGATGGCGAAGCAGCCTCGCTCATGTGCGCATACAACTACGTCGACGGAGTGCCCTCCTGCGAGAACGACTACCTGTTGAACGATGTGCTGCGCGAGCAGTGGGGCTTCGAGGGGTACGTACAGTCCGACTTCTTCGCCACCAAGAGCACCGTCAACACGCTATTGAACGGCATGGACCACATGATGCCAGTTCCGCTGCAATGGGCTCCGAACCTTCTGCAGTCCGCTCTTGACAAGGACGAAATCAAAGTCTCGGATATCGACACAGCGCTCGACCGTCGGTACGTGCAGATGTTCAAGTACGGTATTTTCGACCGGCCACTGGTAGTCACGCCGATTGACTACGAGGCTGGTGGCGAACAGGCCTACGAGGTGGGCACAAAGGGGTCCGTCCTGCTGCAAAACAACGGCGCCCTGCCCATTGCTTCTGACGTTGAAGACGTCGTGGTTGTCGGCAAGGCGACGCAGGTTTACGCCCAGCAAGCGGTGGCTGGAGGCGCCAGGGTCGGCCACCCGTTCGGCAGCGGAGGTGGCAGCTCCGACGTCGTCCCTGCATACTCGGTCGCCCCCGTTGAGGGGTTCCAAAACACACTGAGTGAACTTGGTAACACCACTGCGAACGTTCGGCTTATCCTCGTGGATGATGCCAATCAGACAGCAACAATCGACGGCGAACAGGTCAGCTTCGATGATGCGCTCGCTGAGGCTGCCGGTGCGGATTCCGTCGTAATCATGGCTGGAACTATCTCTGAGGAGGGTGCCGATCGCGCCACCTTCGCGGACGCTACCGGTACCGAACTGGTGGAGATCGGCGACAATCTGGATTGGTACGCACCTAATTCCAGCCAAATCGCCACCGTTAGCGGCACAAACTCCGCCAGCAATAGCAACACGGTCGATATGATCAAAGCCGTCATGGGCGCTGCTCCGGAAATGCACAAGAAGACAGCCCTTGTTCTCAAAGATAATGCTGGCGTTGCCATGGACCCGGCGCTTGTAGGCGAGCAGGGCCCGTCGATCCTCGAGGCATGGTTCCCAGGTCAGGAGGATGGGAACATCGTCGCCGACCTTCTCTTCGGCGTGGTTAATCCTTCCGGGAAGTCTCCTGTTACGTATCCGTTCGAAGGTAAGGGCTTCCTTGACCACCTTCAGAACGAACAGTTCCCCGGCGTCGTGGTTCCGGGCGATCCGGTGCGCATCGGGTTCGGCAATACCGGGGCGGTTATCAACGGCAGGCCCACTGTGGAATACACAGAGGAAGGGAATATTGGCTACCGCTGGTACGACAGCAACGTCAGTGGCGACTGCCCAACCGCCGCAGACGGATCCAATCCATGTGTTGCTTTCCCATTTGGCCATGGCCTTTCCTACACCGACTTCGAGACCTCAAAGTTGACGGTGACTCCCAAGGTCTCGGACGGCACCAAGCCGATCAAGGTCCAATTCTTCGTTGAGAACACAGGCCCGGTAGCCGGCGTCGAAACACCGCAAATCTACGTCAGCTTGCCGGAATCAGCGAACGACTCACCCAAGCGACTCGTCGGGTTCGACAAGGTTGAGCTGCAGCCTGGAGAGAAAAAGAGGGTTGAAATCGTCATCGATCCGTCTACATCCAACCATCCGCTCTCCCAATGGGATGCCGAGGCAGATAAATGGTCGACTCCCGCCGGTGATTTCAAGGTGCAAGTGGGTGCATCGGAAGCGCTGACCGAAACAATCAAGGTCTCCGCTACCCCCCGCGGACGTTAAGGTCTCGTGATCGAGGTGCGGGCTTGTCGAACGGAACAGCGTTCGAAAAGCCCGCACCTCGGCTTTTTGCATAGCCAGCGGCAGGAAGTGGACCCTTCCTCCCGAGTGGGATCACGTACCGGTATAAGTGCTTCGGCACTGTACCGATGAAGAGCTGTATCGCCCACTACAGCACACTCCCTGCTTGAATCGCGGCTCTGGCCTTGGCAGAGCAGCGCCTAGTGCGGAAGCAACGCTCGTGCCCGCATGAACGCTTCAGAGCGTGGTCTGGTGAACGATGTGCCGCCTCCACGATGTACGCAGGTAGAACGGTGTTCCAGAGGCTGATACCGGCCCATCCGTGTCGAAGATCAGGACCAACGTTTGCTGGGCTATAAAGATTTTCGGCGGTCCCGGCGTGGAGACACCGGATCCTACCAATTTGGCCGTACCCATTGAGGGTCATCGCTCCCCGTACAAACTGTCGTGTGCTGGCATGTGAACGAAGTCGATAACTCCCGTCATGGCGTAGCTCCGGGATCTTTCGCGGCCCGGGCGAGGTTTTCGAGCAGTTCTCCCGACATTTCGGTGAGCGGGGCAGCCGCTTGAACCTTCTGCGCGCGCGGCAGATTCGTGACTTCTTCGTGCAGGCGCTCCATCGTCCGGTCCAAGCGGTTAGCCACGTCGGCTGCATCCCTGAGTTCGACCAAGAGGTTCTTGGGTATTGCTCCCTCGTATTTGTAGTAGATCTTGTGCTCTAGGCTCGCCCAGAAATCCATGGCGATGGTTCGGATCTGCAGTTCCACAGGGACCTGCTCCACCTGGTCCATGGTGAAGACGGGAATGGAAACCAACAGGTGTAGTGACTTGTAGCCGTTTGGTTTGGGTTGACTGATGTAGTCCTTGGTCTCCAGCAAGGTGACATCTTCCTGCCGAATGAGTATGTCCCGCAGTCGGTAGACATCGGAGTTGAAACTGCAGGTGATACGTATGCCTGCAATGTCGAGGATGTTCTTCCGGATGGACGACAGCGATAGTTCGATACCTCTACGTCGAGCTTTCTCGAGAATGCTGTCCGGGCTCTTCATGCGAAAGGACACATGCTCAATGGGGCTGTAGTCGTTGTTCAACTCGAACGCTTCTTTGAGGATGTTGATCTTCGTCAGCATCTCGTCGGAACCAAACTTGTACGATAGAAGGAATCTGGCGAACTCGTCGCGCAGAGCCCTTATTCGATGGAAATCGGGCATCTCGTTGGGGTGCTGCATCAGGGTCTGCCTGTCTGTGCGACCGGCAACGCTGTCCACTCGTTCATGGCATTCCCGGTGAGCAGCGGTGACCGATGTGGCCGGCTCTCTGCTGTCCAGGTCGAGGTACAGGTCATTGTGCCCTTACTCTCAGTAACCGACCGCGGATCGATCCAGCGAGTTCCTTGCCTCGAGGATTCGAACGCGCCGGTGAAGACTGCGCAGCGCGTCCCGCGTATCTGAAACGTCCCACCATTCCACTGCCTCCCCATCGGAAAAGTGCAAGATGTAGAAGGACTCGAACTCAAGGTAGGAGTCTGAGGGTGGGGTGCCCAGTAGTTCACCGGTGTGGGTTCCAGCCCAGTGCACTCGTGCTGCTATTTTGTTGGTCTCGCTGACCGTGTCATGAATTTGGGCGGTGAGGTCGGGCATCGCGGTGCGCATCGTTCTGGCCCAATACTTGAGCCCGGGCAGACCGTCGCCCTGCCCCAGAATCAGGTTGTGATCGATGATGTCGTATCGAACAAGCGGATCGAGCTCATCGAGTTTCCCTTCAGTGATAGCAGCGATGATCGACGTGAACGTGTTGACTAGTTGTGGATTGGACACGGTACTTCTCCTTATCAAAGCGGTGAGTGTGCGCCGGCCGGAAAGGCGGTAGGTCCTTCAACGTGGCCACCAACTGGTCGCTGACCTGGCTGCATTACACCCCAAGTCTTTCAACAGTGATCACTGAGCACATCCGCCATACGGTGTGTAGTCCTACCCCCCTGGGTGTACTTTTCCAAGCTCAACGGATGGGCCAGGTAAGACGCTGAAACGCCTTGCCGGCAGCCCGCTACTGCTCCTCAGTTCTCGCGAGCTGGCGTCAGCCGCCGTTGGATTGACGTATCCCCTCGGCGAAGGCATTGAAGGTGTAGAGGAAACCGCCGTCGTCACCGCTGATGGTGGCGTACGCCTCTGTGGTGCCGGGCCTGATGGCGACGTTCGTCGCCGAGTTCAGCCCCGCCTGGTCGTCCGTGGGTACTGAGATCGTTGTCAGGAACGCGCCACCGGTGTCGTAGACGAGGATTTCCGGGCGGCCGTGCAGCCCGATGTAAAGATTGCCCGCCGCGTCAACAGCGATGGAGTCCAGTTGGCCCACACCCGCTGAGACGTAGACAGCGGGGAAGGCGGTGGACACCTCGGTGCCGTCGTCGGACAGGGTCAGGTGGTCTATCCTGTTGCCGGTATTCAGGCTGATCCACAACCCACCGAAGTCGGCGGAGAATCCGATCCCGTTGGGTGATTCCAGTTCGTCGGCTAGTACAGTCGCGTCTCCCGTGGTCCCGTCTAGCCGGATGATGCGCCCTGTGGGCTCCCAATAGGGATCGCGTGCACCGGCGGCATCCGTGACGTAAAGGTTCCCGTCCATGTCGAAGGAAACGTCGTCAGGTTGCATGGGGGTACCGTCGATCTCCCCTGTGAACTCGTCCCGGACGTCCTGTCCTTCCGGGGTCATGCTGCGGATGGATCCAGAGAGAAAATCGGTGACGTAGAGACGCTCGTCCGCCGGGCCGAACTGCGCCGAGGTTAGGGCGCTGCCATCATCGGTGTAGATCGTCTCCACCTCCTGGGTGTCGACATCAACCCTTAGCACCTTCCCCGCCCCGGGCGGGGCGGTGACGTCCACGACGTAGAGAGCACCGTCCGGCCCGAAGGTGGGGCCTTCAAGGAGAGTCATCCCGGTTCCCTCGTGCACATTGGTGACCTGCATCACTCGCTGGGATGCCGGTGCTGTTGTGCGGGTGGTCGCGCTGGGCTCCGCCCCCGCGTCGGGTTCGGACGGGCTTGCCGAGCATCCGGCGAGAAGCACGCCCAGCACCAGGACGGTCGGTGCCATGACGTACCGATGCCTTCGAGTGGACGTCATCGGGGAGCTCCGACAGTCTCGGCGGCAGGCCGCTCTGCCCGGGCGGACACGAGGACCTCGTCGAGGTGTTCTTCCCGCCACGTGCGCAGCAGCCGATGGAAGGCAATCGGACCGGGACTGTAGCTCGCACCTGCGATGGACCGACTACCTTCGCCGTTGTAGTACCCCGGCGTGCACTCCGCCTGGAACGCCCGGTTGTCGTGGGCGGTCTCGTGGACGGTACGGACCCAGGCGTCCTCCGTCTCGGCACTCGGCTCGATGACGTGGTAGCCCCGGTTGCGGGCGTGCCCGATGACGGCAGCGATGTGTTCTGCCTGCTCAAGAAGGATGTGAGCGAAGTTCACCGAGTTCGCGTTCTGGATGCCGCTGAGGTGGAACAAGTTGGGGAACCCGTTCGAGGTGAACCCATGCAGGGTACGAGGTCCTTTGGACCAGGCTTCCAGCAGCGTACGCCCATCACGGCCTGCCACAGGTAGGGTGCCGGACATCACTCCGGAGATGCCGACGTCGAAGCCGGTGGCGAAGATGACACAGTCCACCTCGTACTCGGTGTCGCCAACGACGACGGAGGTCTCCGTCATGCGAGTGATACCGCCGGTGTCCGCCGTATCGACAAGGTGTACGTTAGGCCGGTTGAACGTTTGGAGGTAGGTGTCGCTGAAGCCGGGGCGCTTGCACATGTACCGGTACCAAGGCTTCAGCGCCTCGGCCGTGGCAGGATCCTCGACCACCTCGTCCACGCGGGCGCGTAGCCGGTTCATCGTGATCGCGTCGGTGATCTCGTCGCGTCGCTCGCGTTCCTCGGGTGGAATGGTCGTGTCGACCGCTCCTGACAGGATCTGCCGTTGAAGCGACGTCGTCGCGGTCCAACCATCCTGCACCAGGCTTTCCTCGACCGGTTCACCCGCGAGCACGGCGAGGAAGTTCTCCATCCGCTCCCGCTGCCAGCCCGGCTTCAACGATGCTGCCCACTCAGGGTCAGTGGGACGGTTATCCCGGACATCGACGGTGGAAGGGGTGCGCTGAAAGACGAAGAGTTCCTGCGCATCGGCTCCGACGTGTGGAACCACCTGGAGCCCTGTCGCTCCCGTGCCCACGACGGCCACCCGCTTGTCCGCCAGTCCAGTCAGCCCACCGTCCTGGTTTCCGCCGGTGTAGCCATAGTCCCACCGACTGGTATGGAAGGTATGACCTCGGAAGGTCTCGATTCCAGGAATGCCCGGAAGCTTCGGTTGCGTCAGGGTCCCGGAGGACGTGATGACGAAGCGGGCACGGAAGCTGTCGCCGCGATCCGTCTCGACCATCCACTCCTCGTTCACCTCGTCCCAAGCAAGCCGAGTGGCCCGGGTCTGGAAAAGGGCTTCGCGATAAAGATCGAACCGCTCGGCGATGGCGACAGCGTGCTGACGGATCTCCTCCCCCGGTGCGTAACGCCACTTCGGCATGTATCCGACCTCTTCCAGGAGCGGCATGTAGACGTAGGACTCGATGTCGCAGTGGATACCCGGGTACCGGTTCCAGTACCAAGTACCTCCGACATCACCCGCCTCATCCATCAACCGGAGAGATTCCACACCCTGCTCCCGCAACCGCGCGGCGGTAAGCAGGCCACCGAATCCGGCACCGATGACGAGTACGTCGACGCGATCGGATTTCGGTTCGCGGGGTATGCGTTCGGTGTACGGGTCCTTGGCGTAGTACCCAAATTCACCGGATGTGCGGCGGTATTGTGCCGCGCCATCGGGACGAAGGCGGCGATCCCGCTCGTGACGGTATTTCGCACGCAATTCCTCGAGGTTTAAAGTGGCAATCAAATCGTTCGTGGTGACCGTGTGAGGGTTGGGGTCCATGGTGTCGTGCTCCTGTTCTGGCCATGATGACGGAGGCGCTGTGAGGGGCGCCACTGTGAGGGCTTGGCGGCATGAGGGGGGCGACGTGGTGGTTATTGGACGGACCAGCCTCCGTCGGAGGCGAGGACAACGCCGTTGACGTTTGTGGAGTCTTCACTGAGTAGCCACGTGATCGATGCCGCCATCGTTTGCGCATCGACCACCGGAGGAATCAGCGCCATGAACGCGCCGAGACGCTCACGTGCGAAGGGAGAGGACATGGTGCCCTCGATGGCTGTGGCCGTCGGACCTGGAGCGACCGCATTGGTTCGCACGCCCGAAGGACCGTAGAGGAACGCCGAGCTCCTTGTAATACCCACCACTGCGTGCTTCGACGCCGTATACGCTGTACCGGCAGCGTTGCCTCGCAGTGACGCTTCGGAGGCCACGTTCACGATCGATCCACGCCCTTGGGCCATCATCACCGGCAACACCGCGCGGCTCAACGCGAACGTCCCGTCCACGTTCACAGAGAACACCCGATGCCACAATGCGTCCTCGGTCTCGTGCAACGGCATCATGCCGTCCATGATCCCGGCGACATTGGCAAGCCCGTCGATCCGCTCACCAGCAGCCGAAACGATCGCCTCGACTCCCTTGGAGGAAGTGATGTCAGCAACCACAGAAACCACAGTCCCATCCGGGGAGTCCTCAACGAGATTATTCAGACGGTCCCCCGCGACGTCGACAGCGACGACACGCCCGCCCTCGGCGACGATTCGCTGCGCCGTTGCACGTCCGATACCCGAGCCCGCACCGGTCACGATCACGGTCTTTCCGGTGAAACGTGAACCGCCGACTGCCGGACTCGGCTCGTCGGTCTCTTCGGGAGGCATCACGCCACCGTTCGCTTCCCTGACGAGCGTGTCCACCAGCTCCTGGGGGAACCGGCCACCACCGAGCTCCACCAACGACTGCAAACTCAACCCGCGCACCGGCCGCAGATCGTCCTCGCTTTGCCCGCCACGGGCGAGCAGTCCACGCAGGATCGGGCCGCCCACCGCGTCCTCCAGCCACTCCTGAACCGTGTTCCTCGACGTCAAAGGTGCTGTACTCATCGAAACTCTCCTCGATAGATGGTGTGTTCGTTCTTCCAGTTTGGTCGGTGGTGACGCCGGGGGCGTCAGCTGTCAGTGGTGTCTTTCGTGTACACCTGGTGGTGTACTCATGGCATCCGCACAGCATCCTCGGTGAAGGCTGTTTCCTCGCTAGGGATCTTCTCGGGTTTCGGGATCAGGCTTGCGAGTACTGCACAGAGGACTGCGGCCCCGAGCCCGAAGAGCAGCGCCAACCTGAACCCGGCCTCACTGGGCAATGACACATCCCCGGCCTGAACCGCGGAGCTGGCCAAGACCGCAGCGACCACCGCGGAGGCGACACTTGTGCCGAGGGCCCGCATGAGGGTGTTCAAGCCGTTCGCAGCGCCGGTCTCGTGGACGGGCACCGCCTGCATGATGAGCGTCGGCATGGCGGCATATCCTAGGCCGATCCCGATCCCGATGACCGTGTTGATCACTAGGACCCACCACATGGTGAGATCGAGGGAGACGGCAGCCAGATAAGAGACCGCAATGATGAGCGCTCCTACGACCAGAAGCGGTTTCGGGCCAGCCCGGCGCCCGAGCCGACCAGCGACCGGTGACATCGCGAGCATGGCTAGGCCAGCAGGCATCAGGATCAGGCTGGCCTGCAGCAACGGAAGACCAAGCCCTCCCGTGGTCTCGGGCAACTGTAGAAGCTGGGGGAAGACGATGCTGGAGGAAAACAGGGCGAAGCCCATGGCAACGGACGCGAAATTCGTCATCAGGACCGGGCCGCGGGCGCTTACCCGCAAGTCCACGAGCGGGTTCGTCCGCTTCAGCTCGTACCACCCCCAAATCAGCAGTGCCAGGACACCGATGCCGAGAGAGGACAACGTGGCAGGACTGACCCACCCCCAGTCATTCCCGCGCGACACTCCGAGGAGGAGACCCACTAATCCCACGGCGAGACCTACAGCCCCCCAATAGTCGAATCGGCCGTGCTGACCGGGATCACCCGCGGGAACGACGATCAGGTAGAGGGCCAGCGCGGTGAGGCCGATCCCGGCGGACAGCCAGAACAGCGCATGCCAATCCAGGTGCTCGGTGACGAGCGCACTGATCGGAAGCCCCAGGGCGCCGCCCACGCCCAACGTCGCGCTCACAAGTGCGACGGCGGATCCCAGCCGCTCCTTGGGCAGGATGTCGCGGAGGATCGAAATTCCCAGCGGGATCACGCCCATCCCGGTCCCCTGCAGCCCGCGTCCGAGGATCAGGGGTGCGACGGTCGGCGACATCGCGCTGATGATTGAACCAGCCACCAACAATGCCAGCAATACGATCGCGACGCGTCGCTTGCCGTACATGTCCCCCAGCTTGCCTGAGATGGGCGTACAGATCGCCGACACCAGAAGGGTCACGGTGATGACCCACGCGGTGGCACCGCGTTCGGCACCGAGGAGCTCTGGCAGCTCGGCTTGGATAGGGATAAGTATCGTCTGCATGAATGCAGCTCCCATCCCAGCGAAAGCTAGGACCGCGATGACGACGTTGGGGTTTGCTACGGTCTCGCGTCGGCCGGACGTAGGTTGGATGGTCTGCATCCGTTCACCCTTCCTGATGGAACTAAATACCACTAATGATACTGCGTCTCACATCCTATACTCAGAGGATGACATCAGGAATCCGGGATCGAACACGGGAGCTGTTGCGCGTTCAGCTCGCGGAGGCGATACTCGCTGTCTTCTTGGAGCGCGGGTACTCCTCCGTCACGGTCGAGGACGCAGCGCGTGAGGTGGGAATTTCCCGGGCCACGTTTTTTCGCTACTTCAGAAGCAAGGAGGATGTGGTCGTCGCATCGGTCGACGACACCCGTATCGACTATGCGAAGGGCATCAGCGCCATCCCCGACGACGCTGATGTCACCGGGTGGGGCCTCGTGCGCGCAGCGATCGAACCCGTGGTCCTCACAGCAATGAGTGACCCGTCGGCACTCCGCGCCCGCCTCAACCTCATCTCGGGAGAGCCGAGCTTGAGGGCTCGTCTGCGCGAACGCCGAAGCGAGAATGTCGATGTATTGACGACTGCTCTGGCCCAACGAACCGGGGACGGTTTCTACGCCAGAATCCTTGCCGTCGCAGGACTCGCTGCCGTCGATATCGCGTGGGAACGTTGGGCATCCGATGAGAACGAGGACTTTCGGATGGTCATCGATTCCGCCTTCGAGAGACTGGGGTGGGCGGGTCAGTCCGGCACAGAGTCCCCTCGGCACACCTGACTTCGCCAACGCGTCCGCGCGGACCTCGCGGAAGCGCGGAAACGGGGCGCCAGATGCCCTAACGAACGACCTCAGAGGTGTTTGCCGGGCTGTACACGGCAAACACCCCTTAGAACCCATTTGTCTGCTCCATTGAGTTATGAAATAGGACCTGTCCGGATCAGGGAGATCATGACGCCTCGGGAGGAGAGGGGTTCCAGCCGCCGTTCGCTGCCACCGGAACCCCTCTTCCCTGCGAGAGGAGGCGAAGCCTTCTCCTAGCTGCTCGGGTCAGACCGTCTTCCCACCCAGGGAGCTCGTCGCCGCCGAGGAGCAGTGTCCCAGCACTTCCGCGGACTTGGGCCAGTGTGATTCCTACACTTCCGAGAATTACAGGTTGATACATCCACCCGGCGGTGTGCTTTGTACTACTGCCTCTGATGTACTTCGAGCAGTCAGCTATCGATCAGCACACCGACACAGGGCTTATGACAAGACTCCGCATGCTCTGTGTGCACAACCGTCACCTCGAGAACGCCCGCGGACCTAGAACAAGGCGCGGTGGCGCTGGGATCAGTGGGTTGTCCCCGGCTGGACGAGACCGTTCTGATAGGCGAAAACGACAAGTTGGGCGCGGTCTCGGGCGCCAGTCTTGGTCATGGCGCGGTGGAGATGCGTCTTCGCCGTCGCAGGACTGATGAAAAGATGCTCGGCGATCTCGGTGTTGGACAAACCACTGCCCACCAACGCTGTGATCTCCAGCTCTCGTGGAGTGAGATCGGTGACGCCTGCGATGAAGGAGGATGGTTCGTGGTGGGGTCTCGCGAGGAACTGATTAATCAATGCTGTTGTTGCATTCGGCGAGAGCAAGGATTCCCCCGCGGCGATCGTCCTAATTGCTTGAACGAGTTCCTGAGGTTCGACTCCTTTGCCGAGAAAACCGCTGGCCCCGGCGCGGAGCGCTTCCATGACGAGTTCGTCGGTTTCGAAGGTTGTCAGGACCAGGATCTTCACACCTGCCATGGCCTCGTCGGCGGTGATCCGTTTAGTTGCTTCTATACCGTCCATCCCGGGCATACGAATGTCCATCAGGACGACATCTGCACGTTGGGTACGCGCCCGTTGAACAGCTTCCATCCCGGTAGATGCTTCTCCGACCACTTCGATGTCGGGCACGGCGTCGAGGAGTAGTTTGAAGGTTCCGCGCAGGAGCGCCTGGTCGTCTGCTAGCAGGATCCGGATCGTCATGGTGCTCCTTGTTGTTCATGATGTCCTATAGGAATACAGGCGTGGACCTTGAACCCGCCGTCGGGTAGTGGGCTCGCGGTGAAGGTCCCACCCGCGGTTAGTGCTCGTTCGCGCATCCCGATGAGCCCGTGACCGGTACCCGCAGGCCGGTGGGGCCGGGGGCGCTCCCTAGTTTCGGGAGGCGGTGGGGCATTGGTCACCGTGATATCCACTGCGCTTTCGTGCCACTGTAGCGTGACCCTAATCCGTGCTCGTGGGGCATGTTTGGCCGCATTAGTCAATGATTCCTGGATGATGCGGTACGCGCTCAGATCACTAAGCGGGGGCAGATCCGCCGGTTTCCCGTCCTCGCTGCTGACCACTAAGTTTCCGGCGCTGCGGAACATCTCGAGCATTTCCGGCAGGTGCTCGAGCGTGTGGGTCGGAGCCAGGTCATCCGGTTGGAGCGATGTGGTTTGACTTTCCGTCCTTTCCGTCCTTGCGCTGGCCGCGTCCGGGATTGTTGATTCGCCGCGGGCATGGGTGGGATTGTTCGCTGAGGGGTTGTCGTCGCGGAGTAGTCCTACTGTCGAACGAAGGTCGTCGATGGCTTTGCGGGTATGGATAGTGATGTTGCCCAGAGCCGTCTCTGCCGCAGATGGGTCGGTTTGCAGCAGATACTTCGCGACTCCGGCCTGGGCATTGACGAGCGTCAAGTTGTGGGCGAGAACGTCGTGGAGCTCCCGGGCAATACGCATCCGTTCTGCCAGCACCTCCCGGCGGACATGCTGTCGATGTGCTTCCTCGCGCTCGGCTCGGCTTGTCCGGCGGTGGCGCACGGCGGTGCCGATGGCTGTCGCGATGATGATGAGATTTCCCAGTACCAGTGTCGTGGCAAGCAGATTCATCGGATACAGGATGGATGCCGTCCCGAAGAGTGTGCCTGCTGCAGCCAACCCGGCGACCCAGGCGGTAGCGGGCTCCTTCCGCAGTGCCACTGTGTAGATGGCGGCCATCGTCGCGACCGGGACCGGCTGGAACGTGGCAATACTGGCCGAGGAGGTGTGCACGCTCTCCACGAGAAGGGGCAGCAGGATCAGGTGGAGGACCTCCAGAGCGACGACGATGCCCAGGACCAAAACCGGCCAGCGTTTCCTGAAGAACAGTGGCACATACGACGCAGCCGCAACGATGATCAGGCTCGGTTCCGGGATCGAGGCGTAGTCGTCGCGCCCCCAAAGGCCAGCCGTCATGGCGATCAGAGTGACAGCCATGAACACTCCACCACGCCACGGCGCCTCAGAGGTTTGGACATCGGAGGCGTTGGTGAGTGCCGCGGGCATGGCCAGTTTCATGCGTGCACCCGGCCCATGATGTCACCCGTGGCGTAGGGGGTAGCACTGGTGGCAGCCGACAGCAAGACGGTGCTGGGCCGGAACACGACGTACCGGTAGGAAAAGTAACGAGGGACATTACCGAGCAGTTCCCTGAAGGTGACGTAGCGGCTGCCCGCCCAGGAGACAGCGGTCGCCGCTGCCACGGACAGGACCTTGGCCACCACCGGATCCGCGCCGAGCCAGGAGGAGAAGACGTTGAACAAGCAAAAGTCCACCACGAACGCCACGAGACCGACGATCGTGAAGGAATCCAACCTTTGTACGATGCTCATCCTGGTGCTTTCCGTTCTCACGTCAGTTGGTAGTCTTCTTACCTGTCCTCGCGCCAGCGGGCAGGCGCCTGCCGGTGCGGTCGTTCTTCTTCCATTCTGGCGACACAGCGCGTCGAGGACGTCCACCACACGGTGCGTCTTGCCCTACACCTGACGGTGTAGGGGCGCGAGCCCGCTGCTGCACTTGCTCATTGGTGGCCACCTGCCTGTAGGCCCCACCCTGGAGAGGTGAGGCCTACAGTCAATGTCGGGGATCAGGCGTCAACGAGTTCGCGGGTCTCTTTACGTTCCTTGTCCTCAGTGGACTCGTGGGCATCGAGGGCGTGTCCCTCGATGTCGATGTTCGGGATGATGCGGTCCATCCACTTCGGCATCCACCATGCGGCGCCACCGAGCAGCGAGAGCAGTGCCGGCATGAGGATCAGGCGGACGATGAACACATCAGCGATGACGCCGACGACCAGCCCGAAGGCGATGGATGCGGCGATGGCCATGGTGCTGGAGGCGAAGCCGGCGAACACGACGGCCATGATGGTGCCTGCGGCGATCAGCACGGGCGCTGACCTGGTGAACCCTTCCACGATCGCGTCCTTGGGTTTCATACCCTTGGAGTGCATTTCCTGGATGCGGGAGACGAGGAACACCTGGTAGTCCATGGCCAGACCGAACAGCACCCCGACGAGCAGGATCGGTAGCAGGCTCAGCATCGGGTCCCCCTGGGGTGCAGGGATCATTGCATCGAGCCACCCCCACTGGAAGATCGCGACGCTGCCACCGAAGGACGCGGCGACGGAGAGCAGGAACCCGAGGGTCGCGATGACGGGGACGAGGATGGAACGGAACATGATGGTCAGCAACACCAGGGACAGTGCGACGATCACGATGAGGTACTGGATCAGGGCCGCGTTCAGGTCGGCGTCCTCATCAATGTAGGTCACGGCTTCACCGGTGACTTGAAGGGTGACCCCGGAAACCGCCGAGTCCTCACGGATGGAACTGACCAAATCTTTGGTCTGGTCATCGATGGGGCTTCCCTCAGGGATGACCGTCAGGAGCGCGGCGTCGTTACTGCCGTTGACCTGCCCGGGGACGACCTGCTGGACACCGTCGAGGGTGGCGAGTTCTTCTTCGATGGCGGGAAGCTGTGCGTCAATATCTGATCCCTCGG
Organism: Arthrobacter sp.; assembly: GCF_031179385.1. Lineage (GTDB taxonomy): Bacteria > Actinomycetota > Actinomycetes > Actinomycetales > Micrococcaceae > Arthrobacter_D. Next base: position 33,393 of record NZ_JAPSHV010000014.1, read on the forward strand.
CGAAGACGACCAGGGGGCTCTGGGTGCCGCCGAACTCGTCGAGAACGAGGTTGTAGGCGGTGCGCTGGGTGGACAGCGGGTCATCGCCGCCGGGAATGTTGTACGCGGTCTTCAGGTCCAGGACCGGGATCGCGACGATGCCGAGGACGAGGACCCCTCCCAGGATCGAGCGGACCGGACGGTTGACCACGGTCTTCGCCCACCCGTTCAGGAACCCATTGCCTGTGCGGGCCGGGTTCTCCGTGACCACGACAGTATCTTCGGGGAGGTTGCGTTCCTTACGGGGCAGGACTTTCCTGCCCATGGTCCGCATGAAGACCGGCAGCAGGGTCAGTGCCATAAGGACGGCAATGAGGACCGCGAAGGCTGCGGCCATACCCATCTCGGTGATGACGGTGATATTTACAACGCTCAAACCCACGAGCGCGATGAGGACGGTCAGGCCCGCGAAGACGACGGCGGTGCCGGCGGTACCGGTGGCGCGAGCAACGGCATCGATGACCGTCCTGCCTTCGCGGAGCTCGGTGCGGAACCGGGACATGATGAACAGGCTGTAGTCGATCCCCACTGCAAGGCCGAGCATGGCGGCGAGGATGATCACGGTGTCACCGACCGGGAAGAACGCACCGTAGGCGAGGATGCCGACTAAACCGACGCCGACGCCGAAAGCCGCGACCAGGAGGTTCGACCCGGCTGCGCGCAGGGATCCGAAAGTGACCAGGAGGACGACGAACGCGACGAGAACGCCGATCACCTCACCCGGGCCAGGTTCCGGTGCGCTGGTGTCCAGAAGGTTCCCACCCAATTCGACGCGCACCTCCTCGGGTGCGTCGTTGCGCAGATCCAGCGCCGCCTGGTAGTCCGCTTCCTTTTGCTCGGTGTCCCCAAGTTGTGCGTAGCTCAAGGTGGCGACTGCGAGACTGTTATCCGCCGAGATGTACGGGGCCGCAGGATCCAGGGGATTGGACACCTCGCTCACACCGGGAAGCTCCGCGGCCCGTGTCAGCATCCCCGCGATGGCCTCAGCCGTCACGGGATCGGTCACAGCGGCACCGTCCGGTGCTTCGAACACCAGCTGCAGTGTGTCTGCCGGGCCGGAGTCCCCGCCCATGGTGGGGAACTCCTCCTTCACCCTGTCCAGGGTGCGGGCAGCCTCGGTGTCAGACGCGGACTGCCCGGCAGCAGCCTCGGGTTCGCTGCCACCAGAACCTCCAGCGGACAGGCCGATCAGGGAAGCGAAGATCAAAAGCCAGGCGCCGATGACGATCAGCCGGTGCCGGGCGCTGAAGCGCCCGAGGCGGGAGAGGAAAGTGGACATCAGAAGGACCTTTCACAGGACGAAAACTATCTCCTTCAGTCTTCCCGGAACCGCCTTCCGTCGCGTCCGCCAACCGGCGCGACTTCACCTACATCCTGTGCAGTACGACAGGGTCCCTGCTAGACCCGGGAGAGCGCCCCACGATACGCCTAGCGTGCCACCGAGCGCTCGAGCGCCGCGTCGGAGTACTCGGCCGCAACACGGTCCCGGACGAACAGGAATAGCGTGCAGATCCCCGCGATCAGGAGGTACTGGCCCAGTTGCAGGACATAGAAGGGCATCACGCGGTCGACCGTGGACAGCATCACGATCGCGAACAGCAACGACACGACAGCGCTCACTGCCAGTGATCCTCCGATAACGCCCCGGCGGGGTGACTGGTAGAACATAGTCAGAGCACGCCGGCCAGTGCTCCACGCGTATACGACCAGGGCTGCACTCAGGAGTAGGTTCCTGGGGATCGTGAACGCGTGGAGCTGAGCGCCCCAGACCAACAACACCAGAAACAGCGCCGGCAGTATCAGCACCTGCCAGCGCAACCGGTGCTCCCGGTAGTAGCGCGCAAAATACCTGCGAAGGCGACCGGCAAGGTAGACGCAGATGACGAAAGCGGCCAACCCACCGAGTACCTGGACCCCGAGACTGGGTACGGCGATGAAATAGAGACCGATGACGGTGAGCATTACACCCCGGAGAATCGCCTTCTGCTGCAACAAACCCGAAAAATCGGCGGCAGTGAAAGCCTGAACCAGAGCACCAGCACCGATCCGCAAACTTCTCCTGGTCTTCGTACGGCTCCGCACGAAAGAGAAAATCACAGATTCGAAGCTACCGCTGCCCTTACTCGGAATATCCTGCAACAACACAGCACCGCCGGCACTCAGAGCACCGAACACCGCGTCAGTGAAGTCCCGCCGGTCAGCAGGTGCGGCGCCCTCGATCCAGATATCGACGGCACGGTTCAGGATCGCCGCACGGCGGGACTGCGCCGACCGCTCCTCGAGCCGGACACCCTCCACCTGCCAGGTCATGATGTCATGCTGCATGAGCCCGCGAGCACTGCTCGCGACGATGTGCGTCGACACGTCACCATCGAAGATCCGGCCGATGACGGCGAACTCCGGAACGATCCGTACGATCCGGCCACTGATCCTCGCCAACGCCACGTCATCGGCGATGCCAGGTCCCAACCCCGGCCCGTCACTGTTGTAGACCGCAACGATCCGCTCCTGCGCGGGCGCATCCTGTTTCATCGCCGCATAGACCGCGAGATTCCCACCCTTGGAATGTCCACCGACGATGAGCGAACCGGTTGTCTCCGCGAGCCGGTGGCCCAAGTACTCCGCGGCCCAGGGCTGCGCCGGCACGAGGTCGAAGCTCATGGTGAAGTCCTCGCGCCACCCCGTAATCGTCGAATCGGTCCCACGATAGGAGACATATGTGTGACCATCATCGAGGTGGATCGTGACAGCTGCGAACTGCATCCCTGTCACGTGATCGGTCTCGTCCACATAAGCCGACAAAGCGGCATTACCGAACCTCGCTGATGCCCCCATCGCCTCCAGCAGCGCAACAGGAACAAACACCAGGCGCCGGTCACCCACGCCGCTACTCGGCCGCTCCGACAACGCGGCGGCCGCATCACGAACCAGGATGCTCTCACCGGTTCCGGCCTCTGGCACTATTCCGGCCAGATCGATGTTCGACAGTGCGGTCAGCACGAGATTATCGACAACCTTGAACGGACGCTCACCGAGGGTGATGTCGCCGCGCCAATGCACGTAATCGAGCAAACTCGGCATGCGCCCATGACCTCTCACACGAAGAATGCAACCCACCAAAGCCTAGAGCAGATGCCGGTTCGGAAATGATCCCCGGGGTGCCTTCCATTGCCGTTCACTTCAACGGAAGGCTCCCCTACAAGAGAGCTGCGACGCCCCCGCCGGACCACCCGGAGGGGACGTGTGCGCATCCTCCTACCCGGGAAGTAGCGTCAGCCCTCACCGAAGACCGGGAAACGCTTCCGTGAGGCTTCGTCTTCGGGATCCGCTGACAGATACAACAATGCCGCAATCAACCGCCCTCACACATCCACCCCCTGTCGTACTTCCGTAGTACGTCTGCGGAAGTAGACGGCACCGATTCATGAGCGCACCAACCAGGAAGCGAGGGGGTTGCCGTCAGAACGACTCGCATCAGACCACTGAGACGACAGAACTGACGACGCACACCGGAGTTACTGGTGACTCGGTGAAGGTGACGCGTCCTGATCGTTCGATGTCTCTGGGTACGCTGCCCTGCCGTGGCAACTGCTCCGATGAGAACTCCTGCCGGGCAGTCGTCTTCTGGCTCGAATGAGAAAGGATGAGCGGTTCAGTCCGTCCTAGAAGCATGGGCGTACGGGCGAGCGTTGCGGACCGCCTCGACGAGTTGGCGTGCCGCCTCCAACGACGAGTGAACGTCGTGCCGTGGTGGATAAGTCGAGTTTGGCTGATCAGTGAGGCAGTACTGCTTTGATGAGCACGATTACCAGTGCCACAACCGCTAGGCCGATCCCGGCCCAGACGGGTCCCGGCGAGGCCGGTCGGCTCTGCAGGCGGGCCACGACCACGCCCAGCAAAGCTAGACGTAGCACCAAAAGGAATTCCGCCAGTAGCAGGGCCACAAGCGCAGGGGCCCCGAGCAGCGCGGCTAAGACCAGCACGGCGGGGAGGACGCCTGAGGTGAGGATGGGCGCGGAGTCTCTGGCTCCGCGGCGGATGCTCTCCTTAGACCAAGGTGATGTCACGACGTCGGCGAAGACGTGGACCAAGAAGGTGGTGACCGCGATCCCCGAAACAGTTATTAAGTCTTTGCCTCCGATCTCGTGGAAATTGATCGGCACCAGCGCTGCGAGGACCACGACGTTGCCGTAGATAAAGGCCGTCGTGCGATGCCGGGCATCATGGGGTGGTAGCGGGTGCCGAAGGTCAAACCAGCGCCGGGGCACGACCGGGGATGGTGGTTGCGGCTTGTCCATGAGCTCATTTCTTCTCGGACGGCGGGAGATCAGGTGAGGAAACGGTGGGGTCACCTTGCGCCAGAAAAGCAGGATCGAAGCAAGGATTGGAAACTGTAATGTGTTCGGGTGGCAGCATGCCTGAAGCTCTGGCACCACATAGCCCGACCGCGTTCGAGGTGTAGCAGGCAGGCCGAGTGGCGAGCCTACACATGGTCAGGTATGAGGGTAGGGCGACCCCTATAGGCTACTGCCGTGGTGGGTTGCCCCTTCAGTCAATGACTCGTTTTCGGAAGCGAGCACATGAGACCCGACAAAGGGCTTCCCCACGGGGGAGGCAATCATGGCAGGGCTGGTTGTCTCCCCCGTGCTCCGGCAAGGCCCGCCTGCGGCGAGTGGTGGTGCTGGGCGGCCCGCGCGGTGGGAGGCGATCCGGTGCACCGCCGGGAGTCCTCGGTTACTCGCTGACTGGCTCAATCTGGTCGTCGAAGAGGTGGGCGACGTTAGCGTCGATGTCGGTGACGACCACGTCGATCACGCCCAGGGGCTGGAGCAGATCCCGGGCGGTCCCGACGGCTTCGCCTGCAATGTCGACCACGATCGCCGAGGAGTTGGGCGCCAACTGGTGTCCAAGCTTCTCCAACTGCTTGTCGGGAAAGCCGGAGTCGCGCAGCTTGGCAGCGAGGGCGCCGAGACCGCCAACCGTCAGCATGCCCAGGGGCCCAATGATCAGCCCTACGGCCCCACCGAGCAGCGCTCCGCGGCCGGGGCCCCAGTCCTTTGTCTCGACGAACTTAGCCTTCCCGTCGGATTGCACGATGAATATGGCGGTGTTGGCAATGTTCCCGGCGACGCCGCCAGCGAGCACGGTGGCTGCACGAGTAGCGCCGTCAGGGCCGGCGAAGGTCGCGGCCAGGATCTTACGGTTCAGTGACTTCGTCATGGTGTGTCCTCTCATTGCTCGTATCGGGGCATGTTGCCCTCACGAGGTCGATAAGTCCATCGTGTCGCGATAACGCCGCCTGCGCGTCAATCTGACGGATCGATCACGGCTACTGCATTTGCAGTAGTCAGGCATAGTCACATGACCCAGCCGGAGCGAAAGGCAAACCGGACGTCACACTCATGTGTCCTGGAATGCGCCTTTGACGCGCTGGAAGAGGATTCGGCTGTTTCCAGCATCCATAGCTGAGTCCTCCCGCGCACGTATCATGGACGAGGAGCCGCGCGGTGAGGGCGGGAGATGCGCTCACACTTAACGGAACAGGGTCGCCCTTTCCCCTATGAGCCCTAGGTAAGTTGCCTTACGCACTAGATCTTTCAAATTCGAGGGTACTGGCGAGGACTGGATGAGTCTGGGCTACGGCGCGGGTATATTCGGGCCAACGGTGTTCCGTCGATACGTCAGGGACGTACACGGTGGTCCCGGTACGCATCGCTGTGAGGCAGGGCCCGTCACCAAATGCGTATTGGAGCTCATCCATGGCCCTGGCCCTGAGGTCGCTGCAGGCGACAGTGATGGGCTTTTTCCTGCGCACTACGGTGACGTTGCAGTGAACCTCCGACTCCGGCGGTGAGAGAAGCGCGGCGGAAAAGACGGCAAGTTCCTGGAAGAACTCTTCGGCGTCGGAAGTCTCCAGGACCATGTCCTGAAGCCGGGAGGCAACTCCCTCCTGAAGTTCCGGAGAGAGAGGCAGAGCATTCATGTCAGGTCCTTAGGAAGTATCTTCCACCGCGCAGCGTCCCGCTCGGCGTGAAGGCGCCCACCTCTAGACGGATCATTCTCAGCGTACTCCACAACCTTGAGGTTGCAGTGGTAAGAACAACGCCTAGGTAGTCGCCACACGCCGCCTTGGAAGACACCCTTCTCTAGCGCGCCTACCTAGGCGGCCCAGCTTGTGTTTCCATCAGACAGATAATAATATCCATATTACGGAAACAATGAAGCGGCCGGGAACGGCCATAACCAGAAGGATCTTCAATGGCGAGTCCTAGCCCCGGTTACTCCATCACCCTGC
>NZ_JAPSHV010000088.1 GCF_031179385.1 Arthrobacter sp.
TCATGGCAGCTCACTGCCAAGTGACTGGGGCCGAGCCGGGCTTCGGGCACAGCATCTCGCACTCGCACCGGCGCACCAAGCGCAGGTTCGACCCGAACATTCAGAAGAAGCGCTACTGGGTTCCGTCCCTGCGCCGCAATGTAACGCTGCAGGTTTCCGCCCGCGGCATCAAGACCATCGACGTCCGCGGTATCGACGCCGTCGTCGCTGAGATCCAGGCTCGGGGAGTGAAGCTCTAATGGCAAAGGACAAAGACGTACGTCCGATCATCAAGCTGAAGTCCACGGCCGGCACCGGTTACACCTACGTAACCCGCAAGAACCGCCGTAATGACCCGGACCGCATGGTTCTGATGAAGTACGACCCCAAGATTCGCAAGCACGTCGAATTCCGAGAGGAGCGCTAAACACATGGCTAAGAAGTCAAAGATTGCTCGCAACGAGCAGCGCAAGGTCATTGTTGAGCGCTACGCGGCCAAGCGCCTCGAGCTCAAGAAGACGCTTGTTGACGAAAACGCAACCGACGAGGCTCGTGAGGCTGCACGCCTCGGCCTGCAGAAGCTGCCCCGCAACGCTTCACCGGTGCGCCTGCGCAACCGCGACCAGATCGACGGGCGCCCCCGCGGCACCCTCCAGAAGTTCGGTATCTCGCGCGTTCGTTTCCGCGAGATGGCACACCGCGGCGAGCTGCCCGGCGTGACCAAGTCCAGCTGGTAAATATTCCGGCTTGACGCAGTGAAAATCAGGACGGCGACCACATGGTCGCCGTCCTGATTTTCCTTAAGCGGTGGAGACGGCGTGGTCGGTCTTCGGACGCCATATCCTCTCCAACAGGCCCATATTCCGCCACATCACGGGCAAAAACGCCCATTTCTGCGGGAGATCGCGGTTGAAGCTGGTAGGTTTTCCTCCAGAAGCTTCGCCAGACGGTGAGGTTCTGAATAATCCGCACAAGTCCAGGAGGACATACATTGGCTAAGAAAGAGACCAAGAACCGCAGCGAACTGGTGGCCGAGGTAGCAGCAAAGGCTGACACCAGCCAGACTGCCGTGAACAGCGTGCTCGACGCCCTGTTCGACGTTCTCGCTTCCTCTGCCAAGAACGACGTCAAGGTCACCATCCCGGGCTGGCTGGCAGTCGAGCGCACCGAGCGTGCAGCTCGCACCGGTCGCAACCCCCAGACGGGCGAGACCATCGAGATCGCAGCAGGCAGCAGCGTCAAGCTGACCGCAGGCTCCAAGCTCAAGGCTGCCGTCAAGTAGCCCAGCAGAATTCAGGGACTGCCACCACGCGGTGGCAGTCCCTGTTTCGTTTAACTGTTCTGCGAAACCGAGCCTGTGAGCGGGCTTCGTGCGGCGGAGCACGTTAGTTGGCCGTTGTTCTACTGCGGGTAGACAATGGAAGGCGTGGCCACAACAACCAACCAGTCGAAACCCGGTAACACCGCCACCGGGCAGTCCGGGGTCCAGCCGGGCTGGCTGATCGCTGCCGGCATCGCCCTCTTGACCGCGGTGGTGCTGGCACTCGCCTTCTCCGGCGCCGCAGCACCCCGGCAGCTGAGCGACCCGGGATCACTCACGCGGTGGGGGCTACCCCTGTCGAAAGCCGTGCACAATATCTCGGTGGCCGCCGTGATCGGATCTCTTGCCTTCGCGGTGGTGATCCTGCCGAGGCAGGTACGCTCGCGCGGCGGATCCAACGGCGCCGGTTCCTCCGAATCCACCGCGGTACCGGACGAGTCTCCGGCCTTCTCCAGGGTCATGTCGCTTGCGTCGTGGGCCGCGGTTGCCTGGACCCTTTCAGCCCTTGCCGTGCTGGTGCTGACGTACTCCGACGCATCCGGCCTTCCCTTGAGCGGCGAACCGGCCTACACCCAGGGGCTCGCGTCCTACCTCACAGACTTCGACACCGGTCGTGCCTGGCTTTCCACCACGATGATTGCCGCCGTCGTTGCCACCATGACGTTCGGCGCCCGTTCCAGCCTGTGGCTTGCCCTCACGCTGGTCCTGTCGCTCGGTGGGCTGCTCCCGATGGCACTGATCGGCCACTCTGCCAGCGGGGACGACCACAACGCCGCCGTGAACTCCATCCTGCTTCACCTGGTCGGGGTCTGCCTCTGGGTGGGCGGCATCGTGGTCCTCGCCATCATCGGCGGAAAGCTGGGAACCCAGACGACGGCCGTGCTGAAGCGATTCTCTGCGCTCGCCGGGTTCGCATTCGCGCTGGTCTTCCTCTCGGGCATCATCAACGCAAGCCTCCGGATCGGAAGCCTTTCACAACTGGGTTCCGAGTGGGGCCTGCTGGTGACCTTCAAGGCCATCGCAACCATCCTCCTCGGTGGTATCGGCCTGATGCACCGGCAGTGGATCATTCCGCAGCTCGATACCAACATGTCCGCGCGCCGGGTTCTCTGGCAGCTCATCGCCGTCGAACTGGCCATCATGGGCGCTGTATCGGGAGTCGCCGTTGCGCTGGCGCGGACCGCGCCTCCGCGTTCCGAGGATCTGCAGCCCGATGCCACGCCGGCGCGCATCCTCACCGGCTATGAGTTGCCTCCGGAGCCGACGGCGATGCGCTGGCTCACCGAATGGCGCCCCGACTGGCTCTGGATCGCCTTCACCCTCACGGTCGCGGCAGCGTACATCCTGGGCGTTGTGAAGCTGCGCCGCCGGGGTGACTCCTGGCCCGTACTCAGGCTCATTTCCTGGTTCATCGGACTGATCGCACTCACCTACTTCACCTCCGGGGCTCCGGCGATCTACGGCATGGTGCTGTTCAGCGCGCACATGATCGACCACATGGCGCTGACCATGGTTGTGCCGCTGTTCCTGGTGATCGGCGCACCGGTCACCCTGGCCCTGAAGGCATTGACGCCCCGCAGGGACGGCAGCCGGGGCATCCGCGAGTGGATACTCGTGATCGTCCACTCGAAGTTCTCGGCGCTGGTGACGCACCCGCTGTTCGCCGCTGCCAACTTCGCCGGGTCGATCGTGATCTTCTACTACTCGCCGCTGTTCGGCTTCGCGCTGCGTGAGCACGTGGGGCACGAGCTGATGATCCTCCACTTCCTCCTCACCGGGTACATCTTCGTACTGACGATGATCGGCACCGACCCCGTGCCGCGGCGTGCGCCTTTCCCGTTGCGGCTGCTGCTGCTCTTCGCCACCATGGCCTTCCACGCGTTCTTCGGCGTGGCCCTGACCGGCAGCACCTCCCTGCTGCAGGCCTCCTACTTCGGCAACATGGGCCGGGAGTGGGGGCCGTCAGCCCTTGAGGACCAGCAGATCGGTGGTGCAGTGACCTGGGGCATCGGAGAGGTTCCAACGCTCCTGCTCGCCATCGGCGTCGCGGTGATGTGGTCCCGCAGCGATGCGCGGGAGTCGCGGCGCAAGGACCGTGCCGCGGACCGGAATAACGACGCCGAGCTCTCTGCTTATAACAACATGTTCGCCTCGCTGGCCGAACGGGAGGGGACCCGGCCTGCGACGCGTCGCCCTTCATCCGAAACTCCCGCAGGACAGCGCTCAACCCCACCAGGAGATCCTGAATGACCGAAACCTCGCTCCGCGTCGGCTACCGCGTCCGCGCGTCAGAACTCGTCGGGCGGAACTGGCTCAACACCGGGGGCAAGCAGCTGACGCTTGAGGACCTGCGGGGGAAGATCGTCCTCCTCGACTTCTGGACGTTCTGCTGCATCAATTGCCTGCACGTCCTCGACGAGCTGCGACCGCTCGAAGCGAAGTACTCCGACGTCTTCGTCACGGTAGGCGTACACTCGCCCAAGTTCGAGCATGAGGCTGATCCGGTTGCCCTCGCCGCAGCGGTGGAGCGGTACGAGATTCACCACCCGGTCCTCGACGATCCCGAGCTCGATACCTGGCAGGCCTACACGGCGCGGGCCTGGCCGACCCTGGTTGTTATCGACCCCGAGGGTTACATCGTGGCGCATCTCTCCGGTGAGGGCCACGCGGCCGGCCTCGAATCACTCGTCGAGGAACTGGTCGCCGAGCACGAGGCGAAGGGCACGCTGCACCGCGGTGACGGCCCCTACGTGCCCGCCGAGCCCACCGCCGGCAACCTGCGTTTCCCGGGCAAGGTGCTTGCGCTGCCTACAACCAATACGTTCCTCGTGGGGGACAGCGGCCACCACCGCCTCGTCGAGCTCGAGGCTGACCTTGAGACCGTGCGGCGCACCATCGGCTCAGGCACCAGGGGCTTCGCCGATGGCGGCCCGGACGAGGCGCAGTTCAATGAACCGCAGGGTCTGGCCCTCCTCCCGGCGCCGATAGCGCGCCGGGTAGGGTACGACGTCGTCATCGCTGACACTGTGAACCACCGCTTGCGGGGGGTGGCACTGGAAACCGGTGCGGTGCGCACTGTCGCGGGCAACGGCGTCCAGCGGCTGCTCGATGCCGGTAACCAGGTCAAAGCGCGGCCGGTGGAGTTGCAGGAGGTCTCCCATGACCTGGGGGGAGACGCCGAGGACATCCCCGAGGATGCAGCGCCGCGACTGGAGGACACGTTCCTCGGTACGGACGCCCTCAACATCTCCCTCTCCTCGCCGTGGGACATCATCTGGTCGACCGCCCTGGAGCGGATTGTCGTAGCCATGGCCGGGACGCACCAGATCTTCACCTTCGACCCGCTGACCGGCGCCGTGGACATCCTCGCCGGCACCGGCCTGGAGGGCCTGCTCGACGGCGATTCCACCGCTGCCTGGTTCGCGCAGTCCTCCGGCCTGGCCGAGGACGCACACGGGAACATCTGGGTTGCCGATTCCGAAACGTCTGCCTTGCGCGTGCTGAGCTTCCTCACTGTCAACGGCAGGAGCCGCACGCAGGTGCAGTCGGCGATCGGTACGGGGCTTTTCGACTTCGGGTTCCGGGACGGTGAGGCCGAACAGGCGCGTCTTCAGCATCCGCTGGGTGTGACCGCGTTGCCGGACGGATCCATTGCCATCGCCGACACCTACAACGGCGCAATCCGTCGGTATGACCCCTCAACGAGGCAGGTCTCGACCCTCCTGCGGGGACTGGCGGAGCCCTCCGATGTGCTGGTGGACCAGGCACCGGTGGAGTCGGGCGGCGAGCCGTTGCTCATCGTCGTCGAGGCGAACAAGCATCAGCTGGTCCGGGCGCCGATCCCCAAGGAAGCTCTCGCAGTGGATGAGGGTGCCTCGCAGACGCAGCGGCCCAAGACAGCGGTGGCCACGGGAGAGTTCGGCGTGACCGTGCGGTTCAGCGCGCCGAAGGGCCAGAAGCTGGATGACCGCTGGGGTGACCCGACGCAGCTCAAGATCTCATCGTCGCCGGAATCACTTCTGGTCTCGGGTGGTGGAACCGGCGTCGGGCTGCAGCGGCAGCTCGTCCTCTCAGACGAGGTATCCGAGGGCGTTCTGCACATCACCGCGCGGGCGGCGGCCTGTGACGGTGAGCCCGGCGGCGAAATACCGGACCACGCAGCTTGCCACCTGTACCAGCAGGATTGGGGCATTCCGGTCACTCTCGGCGCCGGCGGTGAAACGGAACTTACGCTGGACCTGCGCGGCCTCGACTAGACGGCGCTAGTACTCTACGACCGGGGTTACCGTGATGCCCTCGTCGGTGACGGCGAGGCGCGCGGTGAACCCGTATTCCTGGGGGACGGTGACCGGTTCGATGACCCCGGTGAACAGGTCCTGCAGGCTGGTCTCGAGCTGAACGGTTCCTGTGAGCGGGGCGATAACCCAGTCGCCGTTGAACGGTTCGATGCGGACTTCCGGGTACTCGGTGATGGACCACTTGATGGGCCCGGCCACCCGGCGTTCGGTCTCGAAACCGAAGGGGCAGTTGGCCGGCTGGAACACGGTCTGCTTGGCACAGTCGTCGAGGAACGTCTTCAATTGCGCCGTGACGGCATCGGTCAGCGCCGGGGTTGCCGCCGTTGCGAGGTTGAGACCGGCCGGTGCTTGCTGGCGGTCGGTGACGGCGACGGTCTGGGCGGGCGCGGCAAAATACTCGCTCGTGTAGTGGGCCTCCACCTCGGCCGGATAGAAGGCAGCAAACCGGTTGCGGCCCTCAGGCATCAGCACGCGGGTGCCGTTGAGCGTGGCATCGTTCTGGTTGATCACCGACACCTCGAGCATGGGTAGCGTCGAGGGCACAAACTCCCAGCGATCGAAGAAAAGCCACTCCGTGCCGGTCTTCTCCAGCTGGAAAGCGGTGGCGTGTGCGGCGTCATCAATCGTGTAGTTGACGTCCACCTCCACGCGATTCTCTCCCGCCGCCTGTGGCTCGCCGACCTGCACATTTTCGACGCCCTGCGCTGCCCGTTGCAGGGCCGGACCGTCCAGAAGCGCTGCATTCGTTGAGTCCGGAACGGAGGCGTTGAGCAGTCCCAGCGCCCGCTCTCCCTCGCCCTGACGCAGCGCCTCCAAATAGCTTTCGACCTGCTGGTGAGGACCGTATACCCGGGTATTGACGAGCATCACGGTTGCAATTGCCGCCACGATCGCCAGCATGAGCCCAAGCAGCCAGGCGGCCAGGACTCGGATCAGGCGGGACGAATGCACCCTCTTACGTTACCCAATGGCAGTGCCAGACCTACCAACGACGACGTCGGCGCTTCCGCTGCGTCCCGAAAAGCCCACGGACCAGCTCTACGCCGATGGTGCCGGCGGCCTTGAGGGCGAAGTCCATCACCTCGTTCGTCTCATGCTGTTTTCTGCCTGCAGGCGGGGCATGCCAACCGCCGTCGGGAGCCTGCTGCCCGGCACGCGGCGCCGGGCGTTCAGCACGGGCAGTTGGCGGCCGGCTGCTGGGCCGGCCCAGGATCTCCTCCTCAATACGGCGCGCCTCGGCGTCGATCTCCGCCTGACTGGGCATGCGCCCGCCCGCGGGTGATGACGGCGTCGGCGTCGTCGTCGTGGGTCGCGCTTCCGGACTGTCTTGTGGAGCGGAGAGCTTCTCGAACGCGGAATGGCTGTCGATAGGCGTGCCGTAATCGCCGAGGAGTGGCGAGTTCTTCACGATGTCCTCCACGACGCCTGCGGGCGAGGGCCCCATGACGGACTGTGGAGTGAATATCCGCGTCCAGGCCACCGGGGTGGGCGCGCCCGATTCGTTCATGACGGTGACCACGGCCTCCCCGATGCCGGCGGTTGTCAGTACCTCTTCGAGATCGTAGGGGCTCATCGGGAAGGTGGAGACGGTGGACTTGAGGGCTTTCGCGTCATCCGGTGTGAACGCCCGCAGGGCATGCTGAACCCGGTTTGCGAGCTGGCCCAATACCTCCGCGGGCACGTCCCGTGGGGTTTGGGTGACGAAGAAGATCCCGACGCCCTTGGAGCGAATGAGGCGCACGGTGGTGTGGATGGACTGCAGGAACGCTTTCGAGGCACCGTTGAACAGCAGGTGAGCTTCATCGAGGAAGAACACCAATTTGGGCTTCTCGACGTCCCCGACCTCCGGAAGATCGGCGAAGAGGTCTGCGACAAGCCACATCAGGAACGTGGAGAAGAGTTGCGGCTTCTGCTGGAGCGTGGGCAGTTCCAGGCAACTGATGATGCCGCGACCTTCCGCGTCCGTGCGCAGGAGATCAGCAGTGTCGAATTCCGGTTCACCGAAGAAGCGGTCCATGCCCTGCGCCTCCAGAGTGACAAGCCCGCGGAGGATAACGCCCGCAGTTGCCTTCGAGAGCCCCCCAAGCTGGTCCAGAGCGCTCTCACCCTCATCGGATACAAGGAATGCGATGACGGCGCGAAGGTCCGCGAGGTTGAGAAGCTCAAGGCCGGCCTTGTCGGCGTAATGGAACACCAGTTGCAGGCTGGACTCCTGCGTTTCATTCAGGTCGAGGACGCGCGCAAGCAGCAGGGGACCGAAGTCGGAGATGGTTGCCCGGATAGGAACGCCGGTGCCGTCACCACCAAGGGAGAAGTATTCCACCGGGAAATTTCCGGGAGTCCACATTTGGCCGACCGACTGGGTCCGCCGAAGGAGCTTGTCGCTCCCCGTGCCCGGCGTCGACAACCCGGTGAGATCCCCCTTGATGTCGGCAAGGAAGACGGGCACTCCGTTGGTGCTGAGCTGTTCAGCAAGGACCTGGAGAGTGATCGTTTTTCCGGTCCCTGTGGCACCGGAGACGAGCCCGTGACGGTTCATCATGGCCAGCGGCAGACGCACCGCCGCCTCCGGGTGGACAGTACCGTCGACGATGGCCGCGCCGAGCTGCACTGCCGGGCCCTCGAAGGTATAGCCGGCCGCGATCTTCTCTGCGTGCTCCGCGGTCGATGCCTGCGTGTTTGCTGCCTCTTTGCTCGCCATAGCCTCAGGCTACAACCACTCTCAGGCACCGGCGCCGGCACAGGCAGGAATCTCCGCGACACGAAGCGACGCCGGCACCCTGGTGAGTGCCGGCGTCGTCAGTCAAGCGGTGAATATGGCGTGCGTCAGCTCACCGCCCGGTGGCTTCCGCCTCCGCCACCGTTGCCTGTACTCGTAGTGCTGTGTTCGTGGTCCGCATCGCGGGCGCTGGCGATCTCCTCGGCGCGTTCCTCATTGGCCTCTGCAGTCAGTGCCGCACCCGCCTCTGCATCGCGGGTGAGGTTCTCGCCTGTCTCGGGATCGAACAGGTGCAGCTTGCGGGTATCAAGCCAGATCTCTGACTCACGGCCGCCTCGGATCCGGCTCGCCGCGTCCAGCGTAACCACGACCTGTGGCCGCAGTTCGTCGGCGTCCATGTCCCGGGCAAGGTTGTTCAGCAGTTCACGGACCTCGGGGGAGGGGTCGAAGTTGATGTAGCCGTACTGCTCGTTGCCGAGCCACTCAGTGTGAGTGAGCGTGGCTTTGAACGTCGAGCCGTGCGGCTTCTTCGCCTCGTCGACGAGTTTGGCGTCCTCGAAGAACTCCGGACGGACCCCAACCAGCACGACCTTGCGGCCGGCTGCCTTGGCTGCACGGTCGGCAGGGATGTCCAGTGCACCCAGCGATGTCTGGAGCTTGCCGTTCTCTATGGTCGCGGGAAGGAAGTTCATCGACGGGGAACCGATGAAGCCGGCCACGAAGAGGTTGACCGGCTGTTCATACAGCTCACGAGGCGATGCAATCTGCTGCAGCTCGCCCTTCTTCAGCACCGCAACGCGGTCGCCGAGGGTCATCGCCTCGGTCTGGTCGTGGGTGACGTACACGGACGTTGTGCCGAGCCGACGCTGCATCTGCGAAATTTCTGACCGCATCTGTCCGCGCAGCTTCGCGTCGAGGTTCGATAGCGGCTCGTCGAAGAGGAACGCGTCTGCCTGCCGCACGATTGCCCGGCCCATGGCAACACGCTGCCGCTGGCCGCCGGAGAGGTTCGCCGGCTTGCGCTGCAGGTGGTCGGTCAGTTCAAGCGTTGCCGCGGCTTCCGTGACGAGCCGCTGCACTTCCTCCTCACTGTGCCGGCCCTTGGCCAGACGGAGGGGGAACGCAATGTTCTCAAAGACCGTCAGGTGCGGGTAGAGCGCATAGTTCTGGAACACCATCGCGAGGTTCCGATCACGCGGCGCCTTCGAATTGACCCGTTCGCCATTGATGTAGAGGTCACCCGAGGTGATGTCCTCGAGCCCCACGATCATGCGCAGGAGGGTGGACTTGCCGCAGCCCGACGGGCCCACCAGGATGATGAACTCGCCGTCCTCGATATCGATGCTGATGTCGTTGACAGCGGGGAACCCGTCCCCGTACTGCTTGACGAGGTTCTTGAGCGTTATAGAAGCCATGTTCTGGATCCTCTTCCTTCGGTTCTCAACCCTTGACTGCGCCCTGGGTCAGGCCTGAAACGATCTGCCGCTGGAACAGGAGTACCAGCAGTACAACCGGAATGGTGACGATGATTGCCGCCGCTGAAATTGCGCCGGTGGGGGACTCGAACTGCGAAGCCCCTGTGAAGAACGCCAGCGCCGCAGGCACGGGCCGCGCCGCTTCCGTTGACGTCAGCGAGATGCCGTAGACAAAGTCGTTCCAGGCGATGAAGAAGGCGATGATCGCCGTCGTGAACACACCCGGTGCAGCGAGCGGAACGATCGCCTTGCGGAACGCCTGCCACGTCGTTGCCCCGTCCACCTGGGCAGCCTGCTCCAGCTCCCACGGAATCTGCCGGAAGAACGCAGCGAGGGTCCAGATGGAAATTGGGAGGGTGAGTGACAGGTACGGAATGATCAGGCCGAGCCAGGTGTCGTACAGGCCGATATTGCGCCACAGGTTGAACAGCGGTGTCACGATGGAGATAACCGGGAAAATCGAAACGGCCAGCGCCGTCGTAAGAATCAGTTTCTTCCCGGGGAAATCAAGACGGGCAATCGCGTAGGCACACAGCGTCGCCAGCACGACGGCGATGAAAGTTGCGATCAGCGAGATCCCGATCGAGTTCCACAGCGCGGTGAGGAAGAGGCCCTGCGCATCGCCCACCAGGATCTGCTCGTAGTTGGCCAGCGTTGCCAGTCCCGGGGTGGGAAGGAAGCGCCCGTTGGTCAGATCTCCCGGAGACTTGAACGAGGTGGCCAGAATCGATGCCACAGGGAACAGTGCGTAGACCAGCACCGCGATCGAGATGATGGTCCATACAAGCTTTTGACGGCCGGTCGACTTCATCGCTTTCCTCCTGTTGATCCGGCGAGGTCCACCTTGAAGACCTTGATGGCAATGAAGCTGATCAAGAGAACGCAGGCGAAGAGAAGGACGGACACTGCCGAGCCCAGCCCGATCTCCAGCCGGCTGATGGACGTTCGATAGGCAAGGAGCGAGAGCACCTCAGTGCCGTATTGGCCGTTGGTCATGATGAACACGTTGTCGAATATTCGGAAGGCATCGAGGGCCCGGAAGAGGACCGCGACCATGATCGCTGCCTTCATGTTCGGGATGATGACCTTGCGCATCTGCTCCCACCAGGTGGCGCCGTCGACCTTCGCGGCCTCGGTCAGCTCATCCGGAACCTGCGCGAGGCCGGCCAGGAGGAGGAGCGAGATGAACGGGGTCGTCTTCCAGATTTCCGAGGCCATGATGACCGGAAGGGCGGTGCTCGCCTGTGCGAACCAGTTCAGGTCCGCATCGATGCCCGGCACCCAGTCGAACCAGGCGTTGACGTAGCCCGAGCTGATGTCGAACGCGTAGAACCAGGCATACGCGGAGACAACAGTGATGATGCCGTAGGGAACCAGGATGGCCGTGCGGAGCCAGCCCCGTACTGCCTTCAGCGCCCGGTGCATCACCAGGGCCAGGGCGAAACCGAGGACGAGTTCAACGGCGACAGTCACCACAGTGATCAGAAGCGTCACGACGAGGTCCCGCCACCAGACCGGATCGCTCAGGATGGTCACGTAATTCTGGAAGAAGATGAACTCGCGCTCATCGGGGGCGGTCAGGCGGAACGCGTAGAGGGAGTCGAAGAACGCCTGAAGAATCGGATACAGCGTGACCGCGAGCATGATGATGAATGCCGGGCCTGCAAGGATCCAGCCGAGGCGCCGCTCAGCCTTGGCCCTGTCGCTGTAATCGTTGTTGCGGTTGCGGCCATTTGTTTTCATGGCCTCGGGGTTCTTGGTGATCGCGCTGGTCACAACAGCCTCTCCCCTTTCAGGACGGAGGTGATGAAGTCTGCCGATTGCTCTGGCGTTGTTTCCGGATCAACCTGTTCCGGTGGCGTCCAGGTCTGCTGCAGGCCGCTGGAAATCTCGTTGTAGAACGGTGTCTGCGGGCGAGGGGCCGCAAGCTCCAGTGATTCGCGGATGGTCTCCGCCATCGGGAACAGCTCCTCGATCTGGGGGTCCTCGTAGGCCTCCGAGTTTGAGGGAGGGTTACCGTTTGTCAGGAAGTACTCGGTCTGGTTCTCCGGCTTCACGATGCACTCGATCGCCTGGTAGGCCAGATCGGGAGCGTCGCTGCCGGCGCCCACGCCGAGGTTGATGCCTCCGAGCGGTGGAGCGGCTTCCTGGTCTTCGGTGACCCGCGGATAGAGTGCCCACCCGATGTCATCGAGCACTGACTGGTCAAGGGATCCTTCCTCGACAGCACCCTGGGTGGCCGGCCAGACGAAGGGGTAATTGACCATGAAGGAACCGGTATCGCCCTGGAAGAGAATCAGCGAAGTGTTCTCGGTCGACGTTGCGATACCTGGGCCGCCCAGGCCCTCCTCGCCGATCGTACCGATGATTCGCGCGGCTTCCTGACCGGCGTCGCTCGCGATGCCCAGTTCTATCTCGTCAGCGGGAGCCTCCGG
>NZ_JAPSHV010000089.1 GCF_031179385.1 Arthrobacter sp.
CATGGATCAGAGCAGCGGTGGCGTTCTTGTCGGCAAACACTTCCTGGTGGTCGGTGCCACCGGCCAGCTCGGTTCGCGCATAGCCCGCGAGCTGAACTCGCGGGGTGCGCGTCTGACGCTCAGCGGACGCGATCGAGGCAAGCTCGATTCGTTGGCAGCGGAGTTGGAAGCAGGTGCCGTTCCAGCGGACCTCACCGCGCCGGCGGGGCCAGGCAGCATCATCGACGCGCTGGGCGACAGCATGCTGGACGGGCTCGTCTACTCGGCGGGTGTGGTGGCGTTCGGCCCCGCTTCAGAGCTCGACGATGACACCCTGGACGAACTGCTCCTGACCAACTTCGTGGGTTACGCCAGGCTCCGCGTTTGCCCCAGGGTAAGGATCCGGACGCGGTCGCCTGCCGCATCGTCGACGCAATCACCGCCGGGGAACAGGACCTGCCGGCATCGTCGTTCGTGTGAGAACGGTGCCCCGCTCCACGTGCCTGGCAGCGGGCATCCTCCTGCCGCTGCTCAGCGGAACCGACGGCCCTGATCCCGCCGGGCTGCCCACAGGGCAGCGGCGCCAAGGGTGAAGGTCCACGTCAGCAGGCATACGAGCGTCGTCGCCTCCAGTCCCTCGCCCGTGAGGGCAAAGACGGCCAGGTCACGCGCCGCCCGCGAAGGCAGGAACAGCGAGAAGGTGTCCAGCCACTCAGGGAACGCCGCCGGCGGAAGCATCATTCCGCCGGCGAAAGCCAGGGGGAAGAAGACAACCTGGGTCACAGCCACGGCCACCTTGGAAGTGCACAGGTACCCGATCAGAAGCCCAAGGGCCAGGAAGGGCAGTCCGGACAACAGCCAGACGGCGACAGCGAACGGGATGCGCCACCAGGCAAGGTCCCCACCGGTGAACGACTCGAGGGCGCTGGTCAGGGTGGCTCCGATGACCAGGACCGGAATCAGGGACATGACGCCGAACAGCATTGCACCGGCCGCCCTCGCCAGTATTCCGGGCAGCGGTCCGGCAGGCAGGGATCGGACGTAGGTGCTCCATGGGTTGGCGCGGTCCTCAGCCACGCCCACCCCGTAGTTGAACAGGTAGGCGCTCATGACGCCGAAAACCGACAGCTGCGCGATGGCGGACAGCGAAGCGCCGGGATTCTCCGTCACTGACGATTGCGGCACCACGAAGAACACCAGGACCAACGCCGGGAAGACCACCGCGGAGATCACGGCCACCGGGATGCGGAACTGTTCCAGGAATTGCGCCTTGGTATGGGTGCGGATCAGCGAGAATTGCGAGGGCGGGTTGGCGGCGGTGGTGCTCATGGCTGCTCCTTGGCGGTGATGGCGCGGAAGGCTTCCTCGAGGGTGGCTGCGTGGACTTCGAGCTGTTCGAACGGCAGGTCCCGCAGCACGAGTTCGCGCACGGTGGCGTCCGCATTGTGGGTGACGAGAGTGATGCGCCCGTTGTCCGCTGTTGTCACCTCCACGGTATGGGCAATAGAGCCGAACGACGACGGCGGCAGTTTCGTCCGGAAGGAAACCTTGCTCACGGAGACTGTGCCTCGGATTTCGTCCACGGTCCCGTCGGCGATGATCGTGCCGCGGTCGATGACCACCACGCGGTTGGCGAGCGCCTGGATCTCCTCCAGATAGTGGCTCGTGATGAGCAGGGTACCGCCGGAGCGACGGTACTGACGCAACTGCGCCCACAGGGTTTCGCGGGCGTCCACGTCGAGCCCGGTGGTGGGCTCATCCAGGATCACCAGTTCCGGTCGGCCCACCAGGGCAAGGGCCACCAGCAGGCGCCGCTGCTGCCCGCCCGAAAGGCCGCCGCACTGCTTGCGTTCTATGGACGCGAGTCCGAAGTCGGCCAGGAGTTCGTTGCTGGAGACCGCATCGGGATAGTGTGCGGCGACGAACCGTACGGCTTCGCCGACGGTCAGGTTCTGGGGAACTGCCGTCGCCTGGGGCGTCATCCCGAGTCGCAGTCTGGTGCGCGGGTGGGCAGGGTCCCCGCCGAACAGACGGACCGATCCCGAATCCGGTCGCCGAAGGCCCGAGAGCAGACCGATCAGTGTGGATTTGCCGGCACCGTTCGGACCAAGCAGGCCGACTGATTCTCCGGCGTTGATCTGCAGTGAGACGCCCGTGAGGGCGGGGGTCGTTCCGAAGGTCTTCGTGACAGCATCAGCGGAGGCGAGCGCCGTCGTCGTGCCCCGTGGGGACACAGTGATGGCAGGGGAAGTCATGGTTTCTCCGTCAGCTCGATGGTAAGCATCTCGTGTAAGGCTTTCCGGTAGGCGGCGTAAGCAGCCTTCCCTTCCGGTGTGATGGCGACGTAGGTGGCGGGCGTCCGCCCCTCGATGGTCTTCGAGACGGTGACGTAACCGGCGTCTTCAAGCTTGCGCAGGTGCGTCGAGAGGTTGCCTGCGGTCATCTCGAGTATCTTCTGCAGTTTGGTGAAGGCGATCCGGTCGCGCTCGCCGACTTCATTCAGAGTGGCGATGGCGCGCAGCCTTGATTCGGCATGGATCACGGGGTCAAGCTCAGGCATGGGAGAACCTCCGCCGTTGCCGGAGTGCCTCGAAGGCCGCGCCGACAAAGAAGCCGCCGGAACCAAGGATGAAGAACACGGTGAGGAAGTGGTCCGGGCCTGCGAAGATGGCGGCGAGATCCACCACGAGGAACCAGATCCCCATCACAACCTGGACGACGTCGTTGAAGGTGGTTCCGCCGGTGATGTAAAGCAGGCCGACGATCAGGATTGCGATGCCGTTGATGAGCATGCCGCGGAGCCAGAAGTCATCCACTGCGGCAGCGATCGCACCGCCCAGCGCGCTCAGGACAGTGAACCCGAGTGCCCAGGACACCGCGTAGAACCCGCCTGTGAAGGTTGAGTGCCCGCGGATGCCGCGGCTCTGTCGGGCGAAGACCACCACGGTGGATATAACGCCGAGGGCGATCAGCACACCGAAAACCAGGAGCGCGGTCTCGGGTTGCAGAGGAAGCCAGCCCTTCTGGGAACCGTGAAGTAAGCCATAACCCAGGAGCCAGGCGAGGGCCCATAAAAGGTACAGCCACGTTCCATCGGCACGCAGCTCGCGGCGTGCGCGCTTCTCTGCGGCAGCAACAACACTCAGGGCGGCATTCAGGTCCAGTGGCCGGTCGCCGTCGAAGGGCTCGGGGCTTTCCACGGTCTCTTTCTCGGAGGAGTTCATGCAAATCACTTTGCACCACAAACTGCTTTGTGGCAATAGTCAGTGGGCTCGTAGGTCATCGGGTGTCAAACCTGCACCTGCACGGATACGCTTCCACCCATGGCGATTCAACCTGACACCAAAGACTGGACGTGGGTCCTCGAGCGGGCTTGCGACGAATGCGGCTTCGACCCCGCTGTTCACCCGCCGGAGAGTATCGCGCAACAGCACCGGGAGGACTTTCCACGCTGGCGGAGTGTGCTCAACCGGGCCGACGTCCGCGAACGTCCGGATGAGAGCACCTGGTCAGCGCTTGAATATGCCGCGCATGTTCGCGACGTGTACGTGCTCTTCACTGAGAGGACGCGACTGATGCTGACCCAGGAGGATCCGGTCTTCGCGGACTGGGATCAGGACCGAACCGCCGACGAGAAGAACTACCCCGGAGAGGATCCTGCCGGAGTGTCACGCGACCTCGTAGCAGCGGGCGAGGACTACGCCGTGCTGCTCGATTCAGTGTCCGACTGGAACCGGCAGGGGCGGCGAAGCAACGGCTCGCGCTTCACCATCGGCACCCTCGCACAATATGGACTGCACGACGTCGTCCATCACCTGCACGACGTCCGCGGCTGAGGGCGGGACCTAGGAAACGCGCCGGTAGGTCAGGTCGAAGATCATGCGCCCGGCATCGTGCGCCTTGTTTTCGAAGCTCGTGAGAACGCGACCCTCGAAGCGCGGCGCCCAGCCTCCGAGTGCGTCCTCGCCGTCGTTCACGGAAGCGGTGCCGGCCCGCTCGCGGCCCTCCCGCCGAGGGGTCCCGCCGACCTCGTGCTCAACCCCGCTGGCCCAGACCTGGGTGAGCGGACTGTCCGCACCGGCGCGCTCGCCGTCGTGCAGGTTCTCAAAGAACGGCGAGGCATTAGCCGCTTCACGCATCTGCGCCGCGTAGTCCGACCAGTCCGTAGCGAGGCGCAGGAGGCCGCCGGGCACCAGGACCCGGCCGGCGAGCTCAATGAAGGAATCCTTCACCAGGCGCCGTTTGTGGTGACGCGTCTTGTGCCACGGGTCAGGGAAGAAGACCCACAGCTCAGCGACCGAGGCGGGGCGGATCATCGTGGCCAGTGCTTCTGCGGCGTTCACCTGCGCAACCCGGACGTTCGTGAGCCCGCGCTGATCGATGCGGAGCAGGGTCTGAGCCAGCCCCGGCTTGTAGACCTCGAGGGCAAGGAAGTTGTGTTCCGGCCGCTCGGCGGCGGCATGCGCCACGGCCTCACCCAGGCCAGAGCCCACCTCGACGACAAGCGGCGCATCCCGCCCAAAGGAGGCGGCGGCGTCGTATTCCCAGGTGGGGTCCACTGACGTGTCGGCCGCGGAGTTGCGCGGGACCTCCACCACCAGGCCCTCGGACAATTCCGCCCACGCATCACGACGGCGGCCCTGCAGGCGTGAGCCGCGGCGAACGAACGATACGGGCTGGGCAGGGAAGGGCTGGGATTCAGGCTGCGTACTCATCTCTACAAGCGTAGCGAGGCCCGCCAAGCCGGTTCCTGACCGGTCAGGCTGAGGCGGCGGCCAGCTCCGCGATCCGGGCAACCGCCAGCTGCGTGTAGAGGGCCGTGCCGTCAGCGAGGATGCTGTCGTCGAAGGCGGCATAGGGGGAGTGGTTGAACGCCGTCCCCGCCGGATCAACACCGGGTTTCACCGCCGAGAGGAACACGAAGCTTCCGGGCACGGCCGCCAGGACCCTCGAGAAGTCTTCTGAGCCGCTGAGCGGGTTCACCATCCGGGTGTACCGCTCATCGCCGAACAGCTCATGCACGTTCTTCTCAAGGTTGGACGTTTCACCCTCGTCGGTGACGGTCAGCGGATACTCCGTCTCATAGTCGACCGTCGCGTACAGGCCGTGCGCTTCCGCGATGCCATTGACCAGGCGGGGAATCGCTGTGCGCATGAGGTCCCGGTTCTGTTCCGAGAATGTGCGGATCGTAGCTTCGATGCGCGCCGATTCGGGAATGATGTTGCGCTTGGTGCCCGCCTGCAGGAGCCCTACTGTCAGCACCACAGGGTCGAACATATCGAACTGCCGCGTGATCATCGTCTGCAGGCTCGTCACGATCTCCGCGGCCACGGTCACGGGGTCCTTCGCGCGGTGGGGAGCGGAACCGTGGCCGCCCGCGCCGTGAACTGTGATGTACAGGGCGTCGGAGGCGGACATCAGTGTGCCCGACCGGCTGGCGAAAAGCCCGTTCGGCAGCATCGAGGACACAACGTGGATTCCGTATGCCGCATCCGGCCGCCGCCCGGCGGCCTCCAGGACACCTTCACGGATCATCACCCCCGCACCGTCAAACCCTTCCTCGCCGGGCTGGAACATCAGTACGACGTCGCCTGCCAGCTGGTCCCGCCGGTCAGCCAGGAGCCGGGCGGCCCCGGCGAGCATCGCCGTGTGCAGGTCATGGCCGCAGGCATGCATGGCACCGTCAATTCGAGACGAGTAGTCGACGCCGGTCTGCTCCTGAACCGGCAGCGCGTCCATGTCGCCGCGCAGGAGAACTACGGGCTTGCGGGCTGCGGAGGACGGCGCCGTTCCGCGCAGTACTGCGGTCACCGACGTCGTGTCCTTGCCGACGCTCACTTCGTAGGGAAGCCCGTCGAGGGCCTCCAGCACCTTTTCCTGGGTACGGGGGAGGTGCAGGCCGATCTCCGGCTCCTGGTGGAGCTTGTGGCGTAACTCCGTGACCTCCTCGGAAATGTCTGCGGCGTGCGAGCGGATGGCGGCGGCGGTGGACATGGCTTCTCCTGGGGTGCGGGGTTTTGGTGCAGCTCGCATGGTGGGCTTGCTCACACTCACCCCATCCTCACCAACGGGCGTCAGGAGCGCAACCGGACCACTGCTAGACTTGAGGCACTTGCTTGCGGCACATGGTGCCTCTTCCTCCGGAAGGCTTCCGCCGCAGCCTGCGTCGATGAACGCATTCTTTTGTCCCGCGCTATCTCCCATGATCGTGAGAGCGGTTGACACTGTCTGACTTTCCTTCGGCGGACTCTGGGCATCAACCGATGCGCAGGGAAGATGAGAAGAAAGTTCGTGTACTTTACATGACTACCTTTGCTGCGCTTGGCGTGCCCACAGCGCTGGTCCGTTCCCTCACCGACCAGGGAATCACCGAACCGTTCCCCATCCAGGTCAAGACCCTCCCTGACACCCTCGCGGGTCGGGACGTGCTTGGCCGCGGCCGTACCGGCTCCGGCAAGACGCTTGCGTTCACCCTGCCGATGGTGGCCCGCCTCGCCGAGCGTGAAGCCGCCTACCGCCGCAAGCCCGGCCGCCCGCTGGCTCTCGTCCTTGCTCCGACGCGTGAACTCGCAACGCAGATCAATGCCACCGTAGAGCCGCTGGCCGCTGAACTCGGCCTCAACACCACCGTCATCTACGGCGGTGTATCCCAGGCACGCCAGGAGAAGGCGCTGCGCGCCGGCGTCGATATTGTCATCGCCTGCCCGGGCCGTCTTGAAGACCTGATGCGACAGAAGCTGGTGACCCTCGAATCGGTCGAGATCACCGTGCTCGACGAGGCCGACCACATGGCGGATCTCGGCTTCCTGCCCGTGGTGAAGCGCATTCTCGACACCACACCCACCGAGGGGCAGCGCATGCTGTTCTCCGCCACCCTGGACAACGGCGTGGACAAGATCGTGCAGCGGTACCTGTCCAACCCGCTGACCCACTCCGTGGACACCCCTCAGGCATCGGTCACCACGATGGAGCACCACGTGCTGCTCATCGGCGATCAGACCCAGAAGAAGCAGCTCATCGTCCAGCTCGCCTCCGGCAAGGGCAAGCGCGTCCTCTTCATGCGCACCAAGCACCATGCCCGCAAGCTCGCGAAGACCCTGACCGACGCCGGAATTCCCGCCGTCGACCTTCACGGCAACCTCTCGCAGAACGCCCGGGACCGCAACCTGGCGGAGTTCTCGACCGGTGACGTGCGCGTCCTCGTCGCCACCGACGTCGCCGCGCGCGGTGTCCACGTCGACGACGTCGAGCTCGTGGTTCACGTGGACCCTCCCACGGAGCACAAGGCCTATTTGCACCGCTCCGGCCGTACGGCCCGCGCGGGTTCCGACGGCACCGTCGTGACCATCACGTTGCCCGAGCAGAAGAGCGAAGTTCAGAAGCTCATGAAGGCCGCCGGCGTGAACGTCGGGTTCGAGAACGTCACCGCGACGTCCCCGTTGATCGGCAAGCTCATCGGTGACGTAGCGGAGAAGGTTGATCCCCGCACCCGGGCGGCTCTCCTCGCACAGCGCGAGAACGCCGGGGGCGGCACCTCCACCGGAGCGAACGCCGAGCGCAAGCGCGCCCGTCGCGCTGCCCCCGCTGCCGGAGGCCGCGGTGGCCGTGGCGGTCGCGGGCGTGTTGCCGCGGAGCCTCAGGGCAACCGGGCAGAGCGCCGCAAGGACCAGCCGCAGGCACCCCGCTTCGGTGGTGACAGCGACCGTCGTCGTTCCGGTGAAGGTGCAGCAGCAGCCACCAGCCGCCCTCGCAGGGCACGCTCCGGGGACGTCGCCGCGCACAGCGCCGCCGGCACCCGCGGCTCCCAGGGCAAGGCTCCGGCCGGTTCCGGGCAGCGCAGCTCCGGCCAGCGGGCATCGGCGCCGTCGTCCTCGGGCCGCCCCTCCGGCAACCGCGGAGCGGGTTCCCGTAGGGCCAGCGCCCCGGCGTCGAACGAACGGCGCGGCCGCTAACTGAAGCCAGACTCAGCACTGCCCACCGACCGAATACGGTCGGTGGGCAGTGCTGTTTCTGGAGCTTCGTCTAGCCCTCCTCGGTATGGATCACTTCCTGGTAGCGGGGGCTGCGAGGATCCATCACCGAGTTCTTTCTGCTGTAGGCGAAGTAGATCACGAGGCCGATCAGGAGCCAGACGCCGAACCGCATCCAGGTCTCCGGCTCCAGCTGGAGGATCAGGAACAGCGAGGAGAGCACTCCGAAGGCCGGGATCCACGGCATCAGCGGCAGTCGGAAGGTCCGGGGCTGTTCCGGCCGCTTGTAGCGCAGGACGATCACCGCGACGCACACCACCACGAACGCGGCGAGGATCCCAATGTTCGTCAGATCCGCGATGAGGCGGATGGGAAAGACGCCGGCAAGGAAGGCCGAGGCAATACCGGCGATCCAGGTCACCCGCTGCGGTGTGCCATGGCGATCGGTGCCTGAGAACCAGCGGGGGAGGAGTCCGTCCCGGCTCATGGAGAACCAGACACGGGTGACGCCGAGCAGGAAGGTGAGCATCACTGTCAGGATCGAGAGAACCGCGAAGGCCGAGATGATGGTGGCGATGACCGGCAGGCCCACCGACTGGAAGGCGACGGCGAACGCCGCGTTGGTGTCCAGCTCTTCCCAGTTCTGCATCCCGGTCAGCACGAGCGTAGCCAGGACGTACAGGGTCATGGCGATGGCCAGGGACAGCAGGATCGCTTTCGGCATGTGTTTCTTGCCGTCCTCGGCTTCCTCAGCGGCGGTACTCATGGCGTCGTACCCGAACACCGCGAAGAAAACTACTGCCGCGCCGGTGAACACCGCACCGAACCCGTTGGGCATGAACGGCGAGTAGTTGTCAGCGCTGACGTAGAAGAACCCGAGGCCGATGATGAACAGGATCAGCAGGATCTTGATCGCCACCGCGACAAGCTCGAATCTGCCGAAGGTCTTCGTTCCACGGCTCAGGATGAAGGTGATGAACAGGCAGACGATGATGGCCGGCAGGTTCACCAGGCCGCCCTCGACGACGTCTGCCGTCCCCTGGATAGCCACCGGAATTTCGATTCCAATGCCGGCCATGAATTCGGTGAAGTAACCGGAGATGCCGATGGCTACCACCGCGACGATCGCAATGTACTCGAGGAGCAGATCCCACCCGATGAACCATCCGATGATCTCACCGAGCGCAACGTACCCGTAGGTATACGCCGAGCCCGCCCGTGGAATCATCCCCGCGAATTCGGCGTACGACAGGGCAGCGGCGGCGCTGGCAAGACCTGCCACGAGGAAGGAAATCAGGACGGCGGGACCGGCACCCTCACCACCCTCCTGCCCGCTGGCAACCAGGCCCGCAAGCGTGAAGATGCCGATGCCGATGATGCCGCCGACACCGATGGCCGTCAGCTGCCACAGCCCGAGGCTCTTGAACAGTCCGCTCTTCTCGGCCTCGTCGTCCATCTGGGCGATGGACTTGCGTCGCATGATCGAGTGTTCGTTCTGCGGGGCCATGGCGTCCCCTTTCCTGCCGGTCTTCGCGCCGGTACGGGATGCAGTCAGGGTAATCCCTCATGCCGATCGACGCCGATGTTGGGAAGAATAGACCCATGACTGCACTCTTGAACATCATTTGGCTTATATTCGGCGGGGTGTGGCTGGCGATCGGGTATTTCCTCGCCGGCATAGTGTGCTGCCTGCTGATTGTGACGATCCCCTTTGGGATAGCGTCGTTCCGCATCGGTGCCTATGCGCTCTGGCCCTTCGGCCGGTCAGTGGTGGACCGGGGAGGACGCACCTACTTCTTCTCCACGGTAGGCAACGTCATCTGGCTGGTGGTCGCTGGAATCTGGATCGCAATCGGCCATGTGCTCACGTCCATCCCGATGTTCCTCAGCATCATCGGCATACCGCTGGGAATTGCGAACATCAAGCTCATCCCGGTTTCCCTGATGCCGCTGGGCAAGGAGATCGTTCCGACGTCGGGCACCCGCTACCCCCAGCAGTTGCGCTACTGACCGGTTCCCGGCCGGTTACTCACCGGCTGCCCCGCGCAGGAACTCCTCCATGAGCGGCCCGCCGGAAATGGATCCGCGCTCGCCTTCCTCGACGAACACGGCAACAGCCAGGTCACCCTGAAGAGCCACCACCCAGGCATGGGTCCGCGGCGGGTCTTCCGTCCCGAACTCCGCCGTGCCGGTCTTAGCGAGGACCGGCTCCCCGGGGATGTCGGCGAGCAGCTGCGCGCCTCCTACGGTGACGACGGCGGCCATCATCTCCCGCAGCGCGGCCGCCTCCTCCGCGGTCAGGTTGCTCGGCGCCGGCGCTTCCTGGGTTTCGTTCCCTGCACCTTCAGTTCCTTCCGCGGTGGGCTCGGCAGAAGCCGACGACGACGGCGCCGCATTCTCTCCGCCGCCGCCCAGGAGCGTAGGAGCAACCCGTTCCCCGGCTCCCACGGATGCAGCCATGATGGCCAGCGACAAGGGGGACACCAGGACCTCACCCTGCCCGATCATCGACGCTGCGTGAGTAGTTCCGTCGGCTTCTGCAGGGACCGACCCGAAGAACGCCGGCGTGCCGATGGGGACGTCGACCCCAATACCGAGATCCGCCGCAGCCGATGCGAGCGCCTCCTGCGAAACGACGTCGCGCTGCGAGATGAAGCCGGTATTACAGGATTGAGCCAGCGCCTGCAGGAGCGGAATCTCGCCGGTGAACTGCACCGGGTATCCGGGGACGTTGTTGAATGCGCGGCCGTCCACTACCAGCTCTTCGGGACAGCTCGTGGTCGAATCGGGGGTGAAGCCGTTCTTGAGCAGGGCGAGGGAGGTCGCTACCTTGAAGGTCGATCCGGGCGGATACTGCCCGAGCAGCGCCGTCTGCAGGCCCTCACTTCCCGGGCCGTTTGCGGCCGCCAGGATTGCGCCGCTTGAAGGCCGGATGGCAACGATGGAGGAAGCGGATTCTTCTTCCGCCAGAACCTCTTCCGCAAGGGTCTGCAATGCCGGATCGAGAGTGAGTTCCAGGGGTTCTCCGGGAACAGGATCTTTCTCGAAGAGAACCTCGCGCGTGCGTGTTTCGCCCTCTCCCGTCACGGCCTCGATGACCATGCCCGGTGTTCCTGCCAATTGCTCGTCATACTGCAGTTGTATTCCGGACAGCCCGGCTGTGTCACCAGCCTCCAACCGTCCGTCCGACTGCTCCACCAGCTCCGCGGTCACCTGGCCCACTGAGCCCAGCAGCTCGCGCGCGAAGGTGCGTGTGGGAGCCAGGGACATAGTGTCCGGGATTCCGGTTGCCCCAGGAATGGCATTGATCTGGTCGTCGGAGACAGGGCGGTCCTCGTTGTCCCGAAGAACGATCGCCTCGACGAACGCCTCCCCGCCGGCGCCTGCCACCTGCTCGACGTAAGCTGCGGGATCGATGCCCACAAGGTCCGCCAGGGCTGTGGCAGAAGCCTCGAGCTCAGCCGCTTCAACGCGGGTCTTGTCGATGCCCACGCGGATGACGGGACGCTCCGTCACCAGCACTTCCCCGCCTGCCCCCAGGATTTCTGCCCGCTCGGAGGCAGTGCGGGATACGGCGAGCGTGGCATCCTCGGTCAGCCCGTTGACCGCCACACCGGGCGTCCAACCAACTTGCCATGCATCGTCGACCTTGGTCAGCTCCGCTGTGGTGGTGTATGTCCAGTCGGTGTCGCCGGCATCGACGTCCCACGCGTGGTTGAGCTGTGCCGTCGCTGTGTCCTCACCTGTGGATTCCACTGAGGCAACCGTGACGGTGGGTGAAACCGGGTCAAGGGGAGCAGCGAGCTCCTCGAGCTGCGCAGTGGCTTCCTCCGGGGACACGGACGTGAAAGCAACGCCGCTCAGGTCGCCGTTGGTGAGTCCCTCAGCAAGGCTGGCGGCCGCGTCTTCGGCAGTAGGCCCGTCTGAAGTGCAGGCCGTAAGCGTCAGCGCCAGGCCGGCGATTGTCAGGACAGCGGTGATGTCGGTTCTCCCCATGGGCTCCATTATCGCGCATGGCGTTCCCCTGCGTTGCCCGCTTTTCACCACTTGAATCAGGTACTCGTCCGGCGGGAGCCCACAGGAATACCATCAAGACCATGACCCTCAACCGAATCGAACTGGCCAATGGCTTCACCGTGAGTGCCCAGGGCTTCGGCGGAATGGCGCTGACCGAGGTGTATGGCGGCCTGGACCGCAAAGCTGCCCTGGAAACCCTCCACCACGCCGTGGATGCGGGGGTGACTTTCATTGATACGGCGG
>NZ_JAPSHV010000015.1:0-18771 GCF_031179385.1 Arthrobacter sp.
AGAAGGCCCTCGCCGATGACTACTTCATCGAGCGCAAGCTCTACCCGAACGTGGATTTCTACACCGGTCTCATCTACAAGGCGATGGGTTTCCCCGAGAAGATGTTCACGGTGCTTTTCGCCATCGGACGTCTCCCGGGCTGGATTGCCCAGTGGCGCGAGATGATCAAGGACCCGCAGACCAAGATCGGACGCCCGCGGCAGCTGTACACGGGTGCCGGGGAACGGCACTACCCGGCTCGCTAGGGCCAACAGGCGCAGAACCAGTACGACGACGGCCGGTCACCTTCGCAGGTGGCCGGCCGTCGTCGTACGTCAGCAGGGAACGGAGCTAGGAAGCGTACCCCTGGGGATTGTTCTTCTGCCAGCGCCAGTGGTCCTCACACATCTGGTCCAGCGACCGGTGGGCAGACCAGCCCAGGTCAGCAAGGGCGGACGACGGATCGGCGTAACTGACGGCAGCGTCACCGGGCCGCCGGGGGGCGAACTCGTAGGGGATCTCGTGACCGGCCGCCTTGGAGAAGGCTGCGAGCACCTCAAGCACCGATGACCCGTTTCCGGTGCCGAGGTTCCAGCGGTGCACCCCGGAGTGGGTGGTGAGATAGTTCAGGGCTGCGACATGGCCGTCGGCAAGGTCCACCACATGGATGTAGTCGCGGATGCCGGTGCCGTCCGGGGTGGGGTAATCGTTACCGAAGACCAGAACCTTCTCCCGCCTGCCGACTGCTACCTGCGCCACGAAGGGGAGCAGGTTGTTGGGGACACCGGTGGGATCCTCACCGATCCGGCCCGATTCATGGGCGCCGACGGGATTGAAGTAGCGCAGCAGGGCAATGTTCCAGCGGTCGTCGGAAGCACCGACGTCGCTCAGGATGTCCTCGATCTGTTCCTTGGTGCGTCCATAGGGATTGGTCGCATCCAGCGGCATCTTTTCGATGAGCGGGACCTCCTCGGAGGCGCCGTACACGGTGGCGGAGGAACTGAAGACGAGCGTACGGACGTTGTGCCGGTCCATGGTGCGCAGCAGGTTCAGGGTGCCGCCGACGTTGTTGTGATAGTAGAACAGGGGCTTCTCCACCGACTCACCGACCGCCTTCAGCCCGGCGAAGTGAATGACCGCGTCTACGGACTCTGCCTCGAAGACGGCATCAAGCGCGTGCTCGTCGAGCAGGTCAACCTTCCGGAAGTCCACCTCACGTCCCGCGAGCTCCTGCACCCTGCTCAGCGCGACCTCGCTTGAGTTGTACAGATTGTCCACTACGACGACGTCGTGGCCCGCCTCCAGCAGTGCCAGTGTGGTGTGCGAGCCAATGTAACCGCTTCCGCCGGTGACGAGTATCTTCATGGGTTCAAGCCTACCGACCGGCCGCCTGAGGCGCCTAAGTAAGTCACAGACTGTGCGCCGATCACTCTGGAGGCTCAAGCCCTATCGGTCTACCCTTGGAGGATCACGCGCGAGCCGGCCCACCTGACGCCGGCGGAGAGGTCAGGACCACGCATGCACGTCAACAGGGCACCTTCCTGGAGAGTGGAAGCAGGTTCATCTCTGGAAATGTGCTTCGCCCTGTACCTGCGTGACTGTGCCGGACTCGGAGTGATCGGCCAGCCGGCGGTGTGCCCGGTCAAGCCAGCCGTTCATTGTGTCAGCCCGCGCCAGGTGGTTCATGATGTCGGCGGAATGACTGCGCTCCGGGTCGAGTGGGAGGCCTGGTGGTATGAGCTCGTGGCACACTACGGAAACGGGACAGCGCTTCCGACGCCACCCGATTTCCCCGAGCTCACGTCAATGCCCGCGCTTCAGCGCCTGACGCACGCACATTATGGGACTGCCCTGACCTGGACGCAGGAACGCGATGCTGCCTGGCGGCAACGTTCGCTCAAACGGATGCACGACGGCGGCCAGCGATGCTTCGGCGACCTCGTGCGGGAACGTGAACTGGAGCTCGGCCGGCCCGCGAGGCACTTTTCGCTTTCCGTGATCGAGCTGCCGTTGAGCGAGACGCGGGCCTGGTATGTGGAGCCGGACCGGCTCATTCTGAGCGAAGACCTGTACGACGATGAGGCCACCTTCCGGAGCTACGTCCAGCCGGTCGTGGAGATTATTGCGTAACCCCGGTTAGACAGGCGCCTCAGCGAGGGTGATGAGTATCTGGCCGGTTTCGGTTTCCGCGGTGGTCCAGCCGCCGTCGTTCCGGTCCCATCGCAGGCCGGCATGGGAAACGGTGGAGATACCCAACTCCTTGGCGTGGGCGACCGCGAACTGCGCGGCAGCCCACCCGACGGAGCCGGATGCGCTGGCCACCATCCCGTTCTCACTGGGGCTGGTGGCCACAGTGGGGAAGACGGCGGCGAAGCGTTCGGCCACTGCCACCGCGTTCCCAGGTTCCTCAGCCTTCCGCAGAACACAGTTGAGCGATGCGGGAGACTGGCCGGTCAAAGCGGACGCGAAAGCACGTGCTTCGGGCTCGTGGTCGGCATACGCATCGGGGTAGGCGCTTCGCTGGACCAGCTGCGCGGCTTCCGTGATGGGCAGCGTCTGGTATGCCGGAACCTCAACCAGAGCATCGTAGAAGGCTCCGGCGGCGTAGATGGGATCCTGCACCTGTTCCTCGCTGCCCCAGCCCTGCGACGGCCGCTGCTGGAACAGGCCGCGCGAGTCGGGGCCCGCCTGATCGCCGTAATCCAGATTACGCAACCCCGATTCCTGCACCGCTGTGGCCAGGGCAATGGAAGCGGCGCGGGGCGGCAGGCCGCGAGTGACCGCAACTCCCGCGATAGTGGAGGCGTTGGCGGCCTGCTCCGGTCGCAACTCGTACGTGTCCGTACCGACAACGGCGCTGCATCGCTCACGAACCAGGACCTCGGAGGAATTCAACTGGGTTACCGCGAGGTATGCGCCGCCACCGACCACGGCCGTCAACAGGGTGAGGACACCGGCCGCGCGGAGCCGGCGCCGTCGTCGTGCTTGGTGGGTGGTCGGTGGCACGCCGCTCCCTAGTTCGCGTGCAGCGCAGCGTTCAGGGCGATGCCGTGCCCTGACCGCTGGCGCGCTTCCACGATTCCCGTGGTGGAGTTGCGGATGAAGAGCACGCCCGACTGTCCCGAGAGTTCGGCCGCCTTGACCACCGAGCCATCGGGGAGGGTCACTTTGGTGCCCGCGGTGATGTACAGGCCGGCCTCCACGACGCAGTCATCACCGAGTGAGATGCCGATTCCCGCCTGTGCGCTGAGGAGGCAGCGTTCGCCGATGCTGATGCGCTCCTTGCCGCCGCCGGAGAGCGTACCCATGATTGACGACCCGCCCCCGATGTCCGAACCGTTGCCGACGACGACGCCGGCCGAAATACGTCCCTCAACCATCGAGTGGCCCAGCGTTCCGGCATTGAAGTTGATGAAGCCCTCGTGCATGACCGTGGTGCCTTCGGCCAGATGGGCGCCCAGCCGGACGCGGTCGGCATCGGCAATCCTGACGCCGGAGGGCATCACATAGTCCACCATGCGGGGGAACTTGTCGACGCCGTACACGACGACCGCGCCGCGCGAACGCAGGCGAAGGCGGGTGGTCTCAAAACCGTCGACCGGGCAGGGTCCGAAGTTGGTCCACACGACGTTGGCGAGCAGGCCGAAGATGCCGTCGAGGTTGATGGTGTTCGGCTGCACCAGGCGGTGCGAGAGCAGGTGGAGGCGCAGGTACGCATCGGCGGCGTCCGCCGGGGCGTCATCAAGCGATGAGGTAGTGAAGACTACTTCCTGCGTGACACCACGCAGTGCGTCCGGCGCCGCAATGCCCGCGAGTTCGGTGCGCAGCGAGTCTGCGTCGGCTGAACCTTCGCCCAGAACCGGCTGCGGATACCAGACATCGAGTACCGTTCCATCGTCCGCCAGGGTGGCAAGGCCGATGCCGGAAGCGGTCCGGGAGGTGGTTTCGGAGGGGGTCAGGGAAGCGGAGGCCGTCTCAGTCATGGCCTCCATTCTACCGAGTTGGTGCCGGCGACCTCCTCCACCTCGCCGCCACCAGGGGCGGGACCTGCGCCAAGTACCCTTGAGACCATGACTGCTTCCGACATTCTTCGGCTCGATCCCACTACCGACGTAGCGCAACTCACGGCGCACATCATGGACATCGAAAGCGTGTCAGGCAACGAGCGGGAGCTCGCAGACGCCGTTGAACAGGTCCTGCGGGCGAGCCCGCACCTCGAGGTCGTCCGGGATGGTGATTCGTTGATCGCCCGCACCAACCTCGGCCGCGCAGAGCGGGTCATCCTCGCCGGCCACCTCGACACGGTTCCCCTGCCGCACGTGCCGGGATCCCGCGGGACGGTCCCCAGTTCCTGGGACGGTGAGGTTCTGTACGGGCGAGGCGCCACCGACATGAAGGGTGGAATCGCTGTGCAACTTGCCCTCGCCGCTACGCTGACCGAACCCTCCCGTGACATCACCTATGTCTTCTACGACCATGAGGAAGTCGAGGCTGCCTTGAGCGGACTCGGCCGGCTGGTCGAAAGGTACCCATCGTGGCTCGAAGCCGATTTCGCTGTATTGCTGGAGCCAACCGATGGAGTCGTCGAGGGCGGCTGCAATGGAACTTCACGCTTCAACGTCACGACGACGGGGCGCGCGGCCCACTCGGCACGCGCCTGGATGGGGGAGAATGCGATCCACAAAATGGCCGACGTCCTTGTGCGGCTGCGGGACCATCAGCCCGCCACCGTCACGGTCGATGGTCTGGACTTCCGCGAAAGCCTCAACGCCGTCCTCATCAACGGTGGTACGGCCGGTAACGTGATCCCCGACCAGGCAGTGGTGGAAGTCAATTATCGCTTCGCTCCGGACAAGACTCCCGACGACGCCGAGAGGTACGTAAGGGAACTGCTCGACGGCTTTGACGTGATCAGGACCGATGCTGCGGCTGGTGCCCGCCCCGGTCTGAATCATCCCGCTGCAGCGGCATTCGTCAGGGCAGTCGGAGGCGAGCCGAAGCCGAAGTACGGCTGGACCGACGTCGCGCGCTTCAGCGCGCTCGGTATCCCGGCAGTGAACTTCGGTCCGGGTGACGCGCTGTTGGCCCACTCGGACAACGAGCATGTGCACGCGGACGCGATCCGCGCCTGCCTGTCTGCGTTAAAGGACTGGCTCGCCTAGACCGGAGGTCGAGACGAGCCAGTGAATCCTGTTGACCGGGCCTAGCCGGCGTTGGTTGCGTCGGGTAGCAGCACCTTTTGGTCCTTGTCCCGCTTGGCTCTCCCGGCGGTGCGGAAGCTGAGCAGCTTCGACAACCGGTTGGCCAACGACGACAGTGCGAAGTTGATGATGATGAAAATTACCGCAGCAATGAGGAGCGCCTGCAGCAGGTTCCCCTCGCCGACGCCGAGCCTCCGCGCGTTCTGCAGCAGCTCGGTGTAGGTGATGATGTAGCCGAGTGCCGAGTCCTTGAGGATCACGACGAACTGGCTGACCAAGGCAGGCAGCATGGCAGTGAGCGCCTGGGGCACCTCAACCGACCGCAGAGATTGACCCCGCGTCATACCGATGGCCATTGCGGCTTCGCGCTGTCCCTTGGGGAGACCCTCCACGCCGGAGCGCACAAGTTCAGCGATGACCGAGCCGTTGTAGAGCGTCAGCGCGGTGACCACCGCAATGAACGGGATATCCTGCGGGCGCATGATGCTCGCCGCGCCGATAGCCAGCCAGAGGAAGATCATCATCAGCAGGACGGGTACTGCCCGGAGGAACTCGACAATGACCCCGGCGAGCCAGCGGATAGGCAGGAAGTGTGAGAGCCGGCCGATGCCCAGGATGAGGCCCAGAACCACGGAGGTCACGATCGCTACGCCGGCGGCGCGCAATGTGTCCCAGAGGCCCGGAAGGAAGAAGAATTGCCACGTCCTCACCTCGAGGAAGGGTGTCCACTTCGCAGGCTCCAACTGACCGCGCTCGGCGAGGGTGATGACGAGCCACGTCAGCAGCCCAATGACGAAGATGGCTCCGGCAATGTTGCCGATCAGGATATTGCGCTTGGCTTTGGGGCCGGGCGCATCGAAAAGTACCTGCTGAGCGCTCAACGTGCCACCGCCAGTTTCTTGGATGCCCAGGTGGTCAGCAGACCGATCGGGATAACGATGATGACGAAGCCCAGGGCAAAGGTGAAGAAGATCGGGATAACCATGTCAGAACGGAACTCGATCATGGTCTTCATGAGACCCGCAGACTCCGCCACCGAGCCTGCAGCCGCCACCGTGGAGTTCTTGGTCAATGCAATCAGCACGTTGCCGAGGGGTGCAATGGCGCCGCGGAAAGCCTGAGGAAGAATGATCAGCCGGGCGGCGGGGAGGAACGACAGCCCGATCGCGCGGGCGGCCTCCGCCTGACCGAGCGGAACAGTGTTCACGCCGCTTCGGATCGCCTCGCAGACAAATGCCGCGTGGTAGAGGCTCAAGCCCAGGATCGCGAGACGGAAGAAGTTGAGGTTGAAGTCTTCCGACAGGCTCACGAAGAGTTGGCCGAACAACGCAAGTACGCCGAAGGCGATGATGATCGTCAGCGGCGTGTTGCGGAAGATGTTGACGTAGGTGGCGCCGAACCACTGCAGGCTCGCAATGGGAGAGATCCTGAACAGTGCGAGGAGAGTTCCCAGGAGCAGGGACCAGATCGCCGCCCAGAATGTCAGCTGGATATTGATCCAGAAAGCCCCTGCGACGTCGTATTGCTCGAAGAGCGATAGGAAACCGTCCACGGCATCCTTTCTTGTCGGTACGTCAAACGGCTGTGTGGGGGCTGCAACGCAACCCCCACACAGCCGCAGAGGGTGTTAGGCGCACTCAGCCGGCGTCGGCGGGTTCAGTTCCGCGTTCGGCTCATAATCGACGCCTTCAAGGTTGGCTGCCAGGGCTTCTTCCCAGGCGCCGTCCTCGATCATCTTCTCGATGGCGGCGTTGATGTCCGAGCACAATTCGCTGCCCTTGGTGAGACCAACGCCGTAGTTCTCCTCCGAGAACGGGTTGCCGACAACCTTGAACTGGCCCTGGTTGGCTTCCTGGGCGGCAAGACCGGCGAGGATGATGTCATCGGTGGTGACGGCGTCGATCTGTCCGCCGCCCATGAGGCTGACACACTCCGCGTAGCCGGGCTGCTCGATCAGGTTAACGTCTTCAGCGAACTCGTCCTTCACGCGCTGTGCGGAGGTGGAACCGGTGACGGAGCAGAGGTTCCGCCCGTTCAGGTCCTCCGGTCCGGTGATGTCGCTGTCGGTGGGAACGAGAAGGTCCTGGCCTGCAACGAAGTACGGTCCGGCGAAGTCGACGGTTTCCTTGCGGGTGTCGGTGATCGAATAGGTAGCGAAGATCATGTCGACCTGCTCGTTTGACAGCAGGTTCTCGCGGTTGGCGGACGGTGCTTCGACCCACTCGATCTGATCTTCGGTGTAGCCCAGTTCGCCTGCAACGTACTTGGCAACGTCAACGTCGAAGCCCGAGTAGGAGCCGCCCTCGTCGAAGCCGAGGCCCGGCTGGTCAAACTTGATGCCGATTCGGATCGAATCTGCTGCGGCTTCGCCGCCTTCTGCGCCGCCGCCTTCGCCTTCTCCGCCGCCGCCGCCGCAGGCGGACAGGGTAAGCGCCGCTGCTGCTGCCATGGCCAATGCGCCATATCGTGTTGTTCGCATGTTTTCTCCTCGGGTTATTTCCTGATGGGAATTCGTCGGTAGTTAGTGGGCGAGGATCTTGCCCAGGAAGTCCTTGGCGCGATCGCTCTGCGGGTTGGTGAAGAACTCTTCGGGCTTTGCCTGCTCGACGATCTGGCCGTCGGCCATGAAGATCACGCGGTCCGCGGCTTTCCGCGCGAAGCCCATCTCGTGGGTGACAACGATCATGGTCATGCCCTCCTTGGCGAGGGAGACCATGGCGTCGAGCACTTCGTTGATCATCTCCGGGTCCAACGCAGAGGTGGGCTCATCAAAAAGCATCACCTTAGGCTGCATCGCCAGCGCACGGGCTATGGCGACACGTTGCTGCTGCCCTCCGGAAAGCTGTGCGGGAAGCTTCTGCGCCTGGTTATCGACGCCCACGCGCTTCAGAAGCGACATGGCGAGATCTTTCGCCGCGTTTACCTTCATGCCCTTGACCTTGACCGGCCCCAGGGTCACGTTCTCAAGGATGGACTTATGAGCGAAGAGGTTGAATGACTGGAAGACCATGCCGACGTCGGCGCGGAGTTTCGCGAGCGCCTTGCCTTCCGCGGGGAGCACTTTGCCGTCGATGCGGATCTCGCCGTTGTCGATGGTCTCAAGGCGGTTGATGGCACGGCAGAGCGTGGACTTGCCGGAGCCCGATGGTCCGATCACCACCACTACTTCGCCGCGGGCGACCTCAAGGTTGATGTCCTTGAGCACATGGAGTTCACCGAAGTGCTTGTTGACGTTCTTGAGGGAGACGAGCGGCTGGGCCGGCGAGTTGGACGCGGACGAGGGCGTGCCCGACTGTGTGTCACGAGTCATAGGTAGAAATGTAGTCAAAGATTCCACACCGGCGGTACATCGACTGGCCGAAAGCGGAAATCGTGATTCAAGAGCAACCAAAGCGTCAGGCCCCCGCGCCGGTTAGCCTTGGGTGTATGAGTCCCCATAGCGGTAATGACGATCAGCAGGCAGGGCCCCCGGCACCGGCACGGCGCCGGGGCCAGGTGGAACTCCGCCGCGACCAGGCAAGTGCGGTGCAGTCGGACCGGTACCTGCTCGACTCGATGGAGGAAACCCCGTTCACCAAAACGGATCCGTGGCGCGTCCTCCGGATTCAGAGCGAGTTCGTGGAGGGCTTCGGCACCCTGTCGGAACTGGGGCCTGCCATCAGCGTGTTTGGTTCCGCTCGCACTCCCCGGGACTCGCAGTTCTACAAGGTAGGCGAGGAAGTGGGCCGGCTTCTGGTGGAGGCCGGGTACGCCGTCATCACGGGAGGCGGCCCGGGCGCTATGGAAGCGGCCAACAAGGGTGCTTGTGAGGCGGGCGGAGTATCGGTGGGGCTCGGTATCGAGCTTCCGTTCGAGCAGGGGATGAACGAGTGGGTGGATCTCGGCGTCAACTTCCGCTATTTCTTCGCCCGCAAGACTATGTTCGTCAAGTACGCCCAGGGTTTCATTGTGCTGCCCGGTGGATTCGGCACTCTCGACGAATTGTTCGAAGCGATGACACTGGTGCAGACCCAAAAGGTGACGTCATTCCCGATTATCCTCATCGGATCTGATTTCTGGGGTCCGCTGTGGAACTGGGTGCGGGACACGCTGCTCGCGAACGGGATGATCTCCGAGAAGGACCTTTCACTGGTTCACCTGGTCGATGATCCGGCGGACGCGGTGGGCGCCGTCCTCGCTGACACAGCCAGGCACACCGGGCCCTGAGTGATGACCATCTTCCTCGTGCTGATCGCCATAGTGGCCGTCGGCGCCACCGCGTTTTTCGCCGTCGGTCGGGGATGGCAGGGGAGGGATCAGCTGCCGCCGCGCGACCAGCCGAGCGTGACGGGGTTGGTTGAGCCGACGCCGAACCTTCCGCCTGTCCTGCTCCCGGATCGCCCCACCGCGTCGGATATCGGCCGTATCCGCTTCTCCCTCGGATTGAGGGGCTATCGGATGGACCAGGTGGACGAAGTTCTTGACCGGCTTGCCGCAGCGCTTGCCGAGCGGGACGAGCTCATCGAAGCGCTGCAGAACCAGAATCGGGACGCTCGGTGACCGCGGTCAGCGGCAGCGACGGCCGCCTGCGGTGCGGCTGGGCCATCTCCAGCACCGAGTACGAGGCCTATCACGACCTTGAGTGGGGCCGTCCAGTCGTTGGCGATCAGGCTCTCTTCGAACGAATCAGCCTGGAGGCGTTCCAGTCCGGGCTCAGCTGGATCACCATCCTCCGGAAGCGGGAGGCCTTCCGTGCGGCTTTCGCCGGTTTTGACCCGCAAGCGGTCGCGGCCTTTGACGACGACGACGTTGCCCGCTTGCTCAGCGACGCCGGCATCGTGCGGAACCGCGCCAAGATCCTCGCGACGATCTCCAACGCGAGGGCGCTGCTCGCGCTTCCGGAGGGAATGACGCTGGCGGGAGTTCTGGAGAGCCACCGGCCGCCGCCTAAAGCTGCGCCTGAGTCGCTCGCGGATGTTCCCGCCGTCGTGCCCGAATCAATTGCGCTCGCGAAGAAGCTGCGCTCGCTCGGGTTCCGGTTCGTCGGGCCCACCACTGCTTACGCCATGCAACAGGCAACGGGTTATGTGAATGACCACCTTGCTTCCTGCTGGGTACGAAATGACGCCGCGGGACCCTTCCATGTCGCTGAGACTGCGTGAATCCCTGAGGCTTGGCGGGTCGTCGTTGCCTGCCTGGATCCGGTCGCTCCGTGATCGGGCGGCGGCTTTCCCCTGGTGGCTGCAGGTGCTTCTCATCTACGGTGTAGCCCGGTTGTATTCGACGATTGTGCTCACCGTAGCCGCGCGCCTTCAGATGCCCAGTCCGTGGGCCGAAGGTTCTCCGACGTATGGAGAGTTCATCAACTTCTGGGACAGCGGCTGGTACGCGCGAATTCACGACGGCGGGTATCCCACCGCGCTCCCGCGGGGCGACGACGGGTCCGTTCTCGAGAACCAGTGGGCGTTCTACCCGCTTTTCCCGGCGGCCGTGCGGGTCTTCTCGATGCTCACGGGCACGGGATGGAATCCCGGGGCCGCGGTCCTCGCCACCCTGTCTGGAGCTGCGGCCGCGCTCGTGATCTACCGCCTCTTCCGGCTGCGCTCCGCTCACCGGGATGCACTGTGGGCAGTGGGGCTGGTCGCTTTCCTTCCGATATCGCCCATCCTGCAGATTCCTTACGCAGAATCCCTTCATCTGATGCTGCTGTCACTCGCGCTGTATCTGGTGATCGGGGGACACTACCTGCGCGCCGTCCCGGTGGTGGTGCTGATGTGCCTTGCCCGCCCGGCCGGTGTCCCTTTCGCCGCGATGCTGGGAGTCCTCCTGCTGATGGGACTGGCGGCGCGGGGCGATGCCCCGGAGGGGAGGTCCTCGGCTGCGGGGGATCTGCTGCGGCTGGCGGTCCTTGCCGGTGTTTGCGGCATTGCGGCCGTCGTTTGGCCGGTTGTCGCGTGGATTGCGACCGGTATACCGGACGCCTACGTCCAGACAGAGACCGCCTGGCGCGGATCTGAACTCACGCTTTTCGCGCCCTGGCTCAGTGCGTCGATGCAGTTGCTGGGCCCTGTCCTGGGCCCGGTCGGCCTAGTGCTGCTGACCGCCGGTTTCGCCGCGATTCTCCTCTCACCCGCGGGCCGGCGTCTCGGATTGCCGCTCCAGCTGTGGTGCGCGGCCTACCTCTTGTACCTCGCCGCTTTTTGGAATCCGCAGACGAGCACTTTCCGGATCCTGCTTCCGTTGTTTCCGCTGGTACTTGCGTTTGTCCTGCTCTCGGATTCGAGGGCATACCGATGGCTGGCGCTCGCCGCTTGTGCAAGCCTGCAGATCGTGTGGGTCACGTGGCTGTGGGCATGGGCACCGCTGTTCGGCGCGGGCGATTATTCACCGTGACGATGTGATGGGCGCCGCATGGCGATTAGCTCGGCGCGCACTTCTACGGGATAATAGGTGTGGACGAGCGTACGGGGGATACTCCGCCGTGCAATGTTGACCGCGGCCCGGTTCCGGCTGCGCACACCGTGGAAGGGAAACTACTCAGATGGCTGCCATGAAACCCCGTACCGGTGATGGACCTATGGAAGTCACCAAAGAGGGACGCAGCCTCATCATGCGGGTTCCGATCGACGGCGGCGGGCGCCTGGTGGTCGAGCTGAACGCCGAGGAAGCCGGCAAGCTCAAAGACTGCCTGGTCACCGTCACGGACTGACGTCCAGCACTCCAGACGTCTCAGCACCAAGAATCTTTCAGCAGCACCGACTGACGAGTTCTTGTGCCCGCTACGCGGGCATTTTGACTGCCATCAAGAGGCCGTTTCCGGCTGGCATCAGCGAGCTGACCAGCGACTCGTTGGCACGCAGCGTCTTGCCCACCTGCCGCAGCGTGTTGGTTGACGCGTCGCGAATGGCCGGGTCAGCTACTTTGCCGCCATCCAGGGCGTCGTTAATCAGAAGCAGCCCTCCGCGTTTGAGAAGTCGGACCGCCTGGTCCGCGTACAGCGGGAGGTTGGTTTTGTCAGCATCGAGAAACACCAGATCATAGGCTGCATCGGTCAGCCGCGGGAGCACATCAGCCGCACGCCCCGAGATAGTGCGCGTCCGGTTCGCCGGAATTCCCGCCTCCGAGTACGCCTCCCGGGACGCCCGCAAATGGTCCACGTCCGAGTCGATCGTGGTCAGAACCGAATTCGCCCCCATGCCCCGCAGCAGGCACACTCCGGATACACCCG
Organism: Arthrobacter sp.; assembly: GCF_031179385.1. Classification (GTDB taxonomy): domain Bacteria; phylum Actinomycetota; class Actinomycetes; order Actinomycetales; family Micrococcaceae; genus Arthrobacter_D. The sequence continues at coordinate 12,388 of NZ_JAPSHV010000015.1, forward strand.
CCCCGGCGCCGACTTCGACAACCGTCATCGCCTTCGACGCCGCGGCAAGAACGGTGAGCGCGGCCGCAATGCCGGTGGTGACGGGAGTGACCCCCAGCTCGTATGAGCGGTCGCGTGCGCGAAGCAGGACATCGTCTTCAACCGGCAGGCCTTCCGTGTAGGACCAGTTAGCCTGCTTCTGCGCGCTCATGTTGTTCCGTTCTCTCCAGGGGTTCAACCGGGAGCTGAGTAGGGTCGGATGGTTCCCGCGAACTGCCGGGCGTATCTTTCCCAGCCTACTGCCGATGAAGGGGGGCCCCGGGTATCACCGCGTAACAGCGCAGCCCGTTCTCCTGATCTTTTCAGCGAGCTCACAGCAAGATCCGGCACGATTGATATGCAAGACGTGCACTATAAGGCATCCAACCGAGGTGAAGCCCCGAATACCTGATGTGGGTCTTTCGGTTTACGACTGGCGCAGCACACCAAACACATCATTCGAGGGCGAGAGGAGAAGGTCGATGGCTACTTCGCGCACGGTGGCCCCTGCACAGGGCGTCACCACCGGAGAGCACGATCAGGAGGTACCCGGCTGGGTGCCGCCGTCATGGGAAGAAGTGGTTCGTGACCACTCTCCCAAGGTCTATAGGCTTGCCTACCGTCTGACGGGCAACAAGTACGACGCGGAAGACCTCACCCAGGAGGTGTTTGTCCGCGTCTTCCGGTCTCTGGCAAACTTCAAGCCGGGAACCCTCGACGGGTGGCTCCATCGGATCACCACGAACCTGTTCCTGGACCAGGCGCGTCGGAAGAACCGCATCCGGTTCGACGGGCTGGCTGAAGATGCCGAGAGCCGGCTGCCCAGCACCCACCCGAGCCCGGAGCGCAGCTTCGAATTCAACAACCTTGATCTCGATGTGCAGGCCGCTCTGGAGGAGCTTCCGCCGGACTTCCGCGCCGCCGTAGTGCTGTGTGATCTTGAGGGTTTGCCTTACGACGAGGTGGCCCGCGCGCTTGGGGTGAAACTCGGCACTGTACGTTCCCGCATCCACCGTGGACGCACCATCCTTCGAGAGAAACTGGCTCACAGGGACCCCCGGCAGACTCCACCTGCTCCAACCCGCCTCAGCCTGCCTCGAATCGCAGGTGCGCGCTAGGTCGATGCGCCATCCAACCCGTTTCCTGATCGACTACGTGGCGGGCGAGCTGAGCCCGGTCCGGCAGCACGCAGTCGAGAAGCACCTTCTTCGGTGTGCACGGTGCCACGAGGTCGTGGAGCAGGAGCAGGCAATCCGTCGTCGGCTTCGGAGCACCTCGACTCCCGGCCCCTCAGAAGACCTGTGCGAGCGCATCCTGCGCAGATCGGCCGCTTCGCCTGCGGGACTTGACGGACTGGCTGATGCGGGCAACGCCGCCGCCGGCAGCCCGGCGCGCATGAGCGACGAGTCCTTCGCCCACCGGCACAGGGCGGTTGTGGCGGTCGGCAGCGCTATCGCAGTCGCCGCCGTCGCGACCCTGAGTGCAGCCTACGCGCTCGGCTCCGAGGTGGAGTCCGGCGAACTTCCGGCAACGGCCGGCTCTGCGTCCGTTTCAGAGAGCTTCAACAGTGTCGCAGAAGGCACTCCCGCCAGTCTCGATGAAGGTCAGATCGAACAGCTGCGCGACGACGGCTGGTTCTGCCCGGAACTGCAGTCGCTGGGCTTCCGGCTTGAGGGTGCCCAGGCACACGAGATAGACGGCCGGCCCACCCTACAGCTGAACCTGTCGGACGGCACTCACACGCTGACCATCTATGAGCAGCGGGGAGAGACGGATATCCCAACCTCTGCCCCTGTCAATGCGGCGACTGGAAATACCGTGCAGGAGGACGGATTCGAGGAAATCGGCGGCACCGAGCAAACGGTATGGCTCCACCCCGGACGTGCCTGGCAGCTGGTTATCGATTCCGGCTCGGCGACGTACACGGTAGTGTCCACGCTGCCCGTCGCGGATATGCCCCGCGCTGTCAGTCAGCTGATGTTCAACGAACACTCCCAGCTCGCCTACTCCCGCCCGGACGCACCCAGCGACCCGCTGAGCCGTATTCTCCGCGGTCTCGGGAAGCTCGCCCAGCCCGCGCCCTGACGCAAATAGATTCGGTGTTGTCCGGCAGGTAGGCTTCGAGGGTGTTTGGAATCAATGGATACGAGTTCCTGCTGTTGGCGCTCATTGCTGTGATCGTCCTTGGTCCTGAACGCCTGCCCGAATACGCGTCCCAGCTGGCACAGCTCGTGAAGGGCTTGCGAAGGATGGCTACCGGCGCTCGTGAGCAGCTCCGGGAGGAAGTCGGTTCGGAGTTCGACGACGTCGACTGGCGCAAGCTTGATCCGCGCCAGTACGATCCTCGCCGCATCATCAAAGAGGCGCTCCTCGACGACATTGAAGATGCCATCAAGCCCGTGAGTGAGAACGGGTCCATTCCCGGTCCGCGCTCACCCTCTACACCCACGGCCTACCCGCCCGGTTCCGCCACGGCGGATGATGCGACCGGCGCCACAGCCGTCACCCCGCAGCGGCTCACCGCGGGCCAGCCCGCACCATTCGATGTCGAGGCAACCTGACGTTTTCTCAGGTGTGAGTAGGCGTAACTTTCAGCAGTCTCTCGCTCAGCCCGCGAGGCCGGCGCGCCAACGCTGAGGCAATGCGGCGAAGCTCGCCGGCGGCGCCGGAGCTGCCGTCCAGAACCACGGGGCGCCCGCTGTCACCGCCTTCCCGCAGGGAAGGTTCCAGCGGAATACTTCCGAGCAGGTCGACGCTGTACCCGACCGTCGAGGTGAGCCGGCGGGCCAGCTCGGCACCGCCGCCGCTGCCGAATACCTCCATGCGCTCACCCGAGGGAAGCTCGAGCCACGACATGTTCTCGATAACTCCCGCAACTCTCTGGCCTGTCTGGACTGCCATGGAACCGGCGCGCTCTGCGACGTCGGCCGCCGCTGACTGAGGAGTGGTGACGATGAGCAGTTCCGCCCCGGGCAGCAGCTGCGAGACGGAGATCGCGATGTCGCCTGTTCCCGGCGGCAGATCGAGGAACAGTACATCCAGGTCCCCGAAGTACACATCCTGGAGGAATTGCTCCAGTGCCCGGTGCAGCATCGGGCCGCGCCAGGCGACCGGCTGGTTACCCGCGACGAACATACCGATCGAAATCGCCTTGACCCCGTGTGCAACCGGAGGAAGGATCATCTCGTCCACGCGCGTGGGTGACTGCTCGATGCCCATGAGGGCAGGAACCGAGAATCCGTAGACGTCGGCGTCGACAATGCCGACCCGCAGACCCTGTGCCGCCATTGAGGCCGCGAGGTTCACGGTAACGCTTGACTTGCCCACGCCGCCCTTGCCGCTTGCAACGGCCAGCACGCGCGTCAGGGATCCAGGATCGTTGAACGGGATGCCGCGCTTTGCTCCAGGGCCGCGAAGCCTATCCTTCAGGCTGTCTCGCTGCGCTTGCGTCATAACCCCCAGCTGCACCGAAGCCGTGCTCACGCCGGGGAGTCCGATGAGCGCTGTTTCCACATCCCTGGTGATGGTGTCGCGCAGCGGGCACCCGGCAATAGTCAGCAAGACGTGTACGACGACGGCGCCGTCGTCGTGCACCGTGATGTCCTCCACCATGCCCAACTCGGTGATGGGACGGCGCAACTCCGGGTCGATCACCTTCCCGAGGGCGGCGCGGACAGCGCTTTCGAGGGATTGGGACTGTTCGTCCGTCACTGTCTGTCCTTGCGCGCCGGCGGCACCTGAGGGAGGGACGTGGTGGCATCAGATACCCTGCGTCTGGGCTTGCGTTGGGCGGGTGTCTCATGGCTGTCGGCGGACTCCAACAGCTCCTCCATGACGGAGCGCAGCTCCGACCGGACGAAGTCGCGGGTGGCAACCTCCCGCAGCGCGATGCGCAGCTCCGCGATCTCACGCGTGAGGTACTCGGTGTCCGACAGGTTCCGCTCGGCGCGCTGCCGGTCCTGTTGGAGGGAGACGCGGTCACGGTCATCCTGCCGGTTCTGCGCCAGCAGCAAAAGGGGAGCGGCATAGGACGCCTGCAGGGACAACATGAGGGTAAGCAGCGTGAACCCGATCGCCGCGCTGTCGAACCTCCACGACTCCGGAGCCCAGCTGTTCCAAGCCAGCCACACAGCAACGAATACCGTCATGTAGAAGAGGAACTGCGGCGTGCCCATGAAGCGCGCGAAATTCTCGGTCGCGCTCCCGAAGGCGTCTGGGTTGGGGCGCAGACGTGGCAATAACCTCGCGCGGCTTTCGCGTGGTGTGTCCAGGCCGCTGCTGGTCACAGTTCTGGTTCTCTCAGCCATTCATGCCTCCCCGAGTTGTATCGGGCGTGACGTCCTGCGCACGCCAGTCTTCCGGTAGCAGGTGATCAAGGACGTCATCAACAGTCACCGCCCCCACTAGTCGGCCGTCGCCATTGACGATCGGCAGCGAATTCAGGTTGTAGGTTGCGAGGATCCGCGACACCTCGCTGATATTCGCCTGGTCACTGACCGGTTCCAGATCAGTGTCGACGATGTTTCCCAGCTGCTCAGGCGGCGGGAAGCGCAGCAGCTGCTGGATGTGGACAACGCCCAGGTAGCGACCGGTCGGTGTCTCAAGCGGCGGTCTGCATACGAAGATGGAGGATGCCAACGCAGGGGTGAGCTCCTCCCGGCGCACATGCGCCAGTGCCTCGGCAACTGTCGCTTCAGGAGGCAGGATGACGGGTACGGGCGTCATCAGCGACCCTGCTGTGTCCTCCTCGTACTGCAACAGTCGCCGCACGTCCTTGGCATCGTCCGGCTCCATGAGTTGAAGCAGTTCTTCCTTCTGCTCTTCCGGCAGTTCGTTCAGGAGGTCTGCGGCGTCATCCGGGTCCATCTCCTCGAGCACGTCTGCGGCCCGCTCCCGGTCCAGGGAGGACAGGATCTGTACCTGGTCGTCGTCGGGCAGTTCCTGGAGGATGTCGGCGAGGCGCTCATCCTGAAGTTCGGTGGCCACCTCGATCCGGCGCTTCACACTCATTTCGTGGAGCGCGTCGGCGAAGTCGGCGGCTTTCAGGTCATCGTGCTGTGCGACGAAGGAGGTCGCAGCCTGTGGTTCGTCAGCGTCGCCGTGGAAGGCATCGAGCCAGTCAATGATGAGACGCTCGCCTCGACGGAGGCCCCGAAGGCGGGATTGCGGTCCGCCGCGGCGGACGAAAATCTGGGAGACATGCCAATCCCCGGAGCGGTCCTTCTCCATGGCAACATCTTCAATGGTCGCTTCACCGCTGCCGTCGCGCAGGGTAATCCTGCGGTCGAACAGCTCTGCGACAACAAGCTGTTCGGCCCCACGCTGGTCGAAGCGGCGCAAATTAACCAGCCCGGTGCAGATGATCTGGCCTGCGTCGATGGAGGTCACACGGGTCATCGGCACGAAGACGCGCTTCTTGCCCGGAACCTCGACCACGAGGCCCACCACCTGGGGAACAACTGCTGGACCGCGATCCAGCACGACGGCATCACGAAGCCGCCCGAGACGGTCACCGAGAGGGTCGAAGACGTCCAGGCCCAAAAGACGTGCCACGAATACGCGCGTTGGGTTGCTGCTCACATGCCAAGGCTACTGCCGTTGCTGTACTAGAGCCGTATTGCGTGACAGCCCGCACAACCTGCGCCCGGGGACCTCCGGCCTTCGGGGAGCTTTCCGTCAGCCCGGAAAGTTCACCGCGAGCGATACGGTGACACAGCCAAGCGCTTGTAAGCAAGAATGAAACTATGTCAAACGTACTTGGACGAACCGCCTCACGCGATGAGGGCCGCACCCTCCCGAAGGGCGAAACCATCGGCCGGTACAACTCGTACCTGGATGCGCAGAAGGCAGTGGACTATCTCGCGGACAGCAAGTTCCCCGTGCAGCAGGTGTCGATCATCGGCAATGACCTCAAGACGGTGGAACGGGTGACAGGTCGCCTGAGCTATCCCAGGGTTGCGCTTGCCAGTGCCGCCACCGGCGCATGGTTCGGCCTGTTTGTGGGCTTCATCCTGACGCTTTTCGGCGGTGACTCAACCTACCTGCCTATCCTGTCCTCGATGGCGCTCGGCGCTGTTTTCTGGGTGTTGTTCGGAGTGATCGCCTACGCCTTCCAGCGGGGAAAGCGGGACTTCACGTCAACCAGCCAGGTCGTGGCCACCAGCTACGACGTCATTGTTGATCCCTCCGTGGCCGGTGAAGCCCGCCGCATGCTGCAGCAGCTTCCGATGAACTCGCGTCCGCAGGGGGAGGCAGCGGCGCCGCCCCAGCCGTGGGGTCCGCCTCCGCAGCAGAACCAGCCCCCGCAGCGTCCCGAAAGCTGGACTCAGCCGCCGGTCCAGCCTCCGCACGTGCAGGCACCGGACG
>NZ_JAPSHV010000015.1:18871-39560 GCF_031179385.1 Arthrobacter sp.
ACGTGCAGGCACCGGACGCTGCTCAGGGTGCTGCGCCGCCGCAAGCCGGTGAGGAGCAGAGCGATGCCACGCGTCGTTCCACCCGCGGGCAGTTCCCCGATCTTCCCGACGGCCGGCCGCAGTACGGAGTGCGCGTTGAACCGCAGGCAGGGCCGACGTCCCCTGAACCGGAAAAGCAGGGCGACGAATCCACCAGCGATCAGGCGCGCAACCCCTAAAGCCGAAGCGCATGAACCCGAACTGCAAGAAAGGGCGGACAGCCACGTGGCTGTCCGCCCTTTCTTGCGGTCGTAGGGGTGATCCGCTATTCGCCGGTAGGGCTGTAGATACCAGCCATCCACGCCTCGACGTCGTCGGGATCGCGGGGAAGTGCTGAACTGAGGTTCACCGGTCCATCCGCCGTCATCAGGATGTCGTCTTCAATGCGCACACCGATTCCGCGATACTCCTGGGGAACCGCGAGATCCTCTTCCTTGAAGTAGAGGCCCGGCTCGATGGTGAAGACCATCCCCTCCGCCAGGACCCCATCGAGGTAGAGTTCCCGCCGGGCCTGTGCGCAGTCATGGACGTCCATGCCAAGGTGGTGGCTGGTGCCGTGCGGCATCCACCGGCGGTGGTGCTGGCCCTCGGGAGCAAGAGCTTCGTCCAGCGGCACAGGCAGGAAACCCCACTCATCCAAACGCTCAGCAAGCACGGCTACAGCAGCGGCGTGCACCTCGCGGAACTTCACGCCCACCTTCGCAGCCGCAAAACCGGCGTCGGCGGCGTCCAGCACGGCCTGGTAGACCTTGCGCTGAATATCGGAATATTTGCCGCTCACCGGCAGCGTGCGGGTGATGTCCGCCGTGTAGAGGCTGTCAGCCTCCACTCCAGCATCCAGGAGCAACAGCTCATCGGCGTTGACCTGCCCGTTGTTGCGGATCCAGTGCAGAATGGTTGCGTTGTTGCCCGAAGCTGCGATGGTGTCGTAGCCGAGGTCGTTGCCCTCTTCCCGTGCCCGGGCGAAGAACGCCCCTTCAACCACGCGCTCGCCGCGCGGATGCGTAATAGCGCGCGGCAGTTCCTTCACAACCTCGTGGAACCCGTTCACGGTAGCCTCCACAGCCCTGCGCATCTGCTCGACCTCCCACTCATCCTTGATGAGTCGAAGTTCGGACAGAGCTTCCGCAAGTTTTGCGTCGAGCGCATCGGAGGCCTCAAGGTCCACACCCGTGTTGATGCGGGACGTGTCCACCAGGGCGTCAGCGTTCAGATCGACTTCCCGGAGCAAACGGATGCGGGTGCCGCCGATCTCCACTGCGCCGGCGTCCTTCGTGATCGCCGTTTCAAGGTCGGCGAGGTCAGCTGTTTCCAGCGCTAGCAGTGCACGCACCTCCGCGCGGGAAAGACGGGAGCCGATCCAGAACTCGCCGTAACGCGCGTTCGCGTAGAACTCGGCGCTGTCCCGTCCGGCCAGTTCGCGGAAGTAGAGGGTGGAGTGATGGTTGCCGCCGTCGTCGCCGTTGCCTTCTTCAACCGGCTCCATGACGAGCACTGCGTCGGGCTCGTGGTCCAGGCCGAGTCCGGTGAGGTGGGCGAACCCGGAGTGCGGGCGGAAACGGTAGTCCGTGTCGTTTGAGCGGACCTTCAGGGGACCGGCGGGAATGACCAGGCGCTCGCCGGGGAATTGCCGGGAGACCTTGAGGCGGCGCTGCGCCGCGTACCGCGCTACTTCGGCTTCCGCTGGAAGCTCGGTGTCTTTCGGCGCCCAATTGGAACCCATGAACGCCTTGAAAGCGTCCGAGTCCGGCCGCTGCGACCGGTTCTCGTTGCGGCTCGAGAGCGGCTGCTCCTCCGGCGTGACAGGGGTGGCGTCATTGCCGGCTTCGTTCGGATTCATGGTTACTGCCGATGGGATGTTCTCTGCTGTACTCACCAGACCATCGTCTCACCGGCCGTGGAGTGAGCCAAACACTCCCTGGGGCCCGCCGGGCGTACAGTTATTTGGTGAGAATTGACCTGCACGCCCACTCCACCGAGTCTGACGGCACTGAAAGCCCGGCGGACGTCATGCGCGCCGCGGCCGCAGCCGGACTCGACGTCGTCGCACTCACCGACCACGACTCCACAGCCGGCTGGGCCGATGCGGCCGCGGAAGCCCGCACTCTGGGTCTGACACTGGTTCCTGGTATGGAGGTGTCCTGCCGCACCGAAACAGGCATCAGCGTGCACGTGCTCTCCTACCTGCATGATCCGGCCCATCCGGGACTGCTGGCTGAAGTCGAGCGGTCGAGATCGGCCCGGCTTACCCGGGCTGAACGGATGGTGGAGAAACTTTCCGTGGACTACCCGATCTCGTGGCCCCACGTGCTTGAACACGTCGCCGAAGGCGCAACCATTGGGCGGCCACACATCGCCGATACGCTCGTGGCACTGAAGGTCGTGGCGACGAGGAGCGAGGCGTTCGCCAGCATGCTCAGCGCCCGGTCACGGTACTGGGTTGGACACTATGCCCCACACCCCGCAGATGCGGTGGCGCTGGTACGTGAGGCAGGGGGCGTTCCGGTCTTCGCGCATCCAGTGGCGTCCTCCCGAGGCCGGGTCGTGGACAACCGGGTGACCGAAGAAATGATCGACGCCGGCCTTCTCGGCCTGGAGATCGATCACCGGGACAACTCGGAGCAGGGGCGCGCGGATCTGCATCGAATCGCCTCGCGGCACAACCTGCTGATCACCGGCTCAAGCGACTATCACGGAACCGGGAAGCCCAACCGGCTGGGTGAGAACGTCACACGGCCCGAGATGTTTCAACGCCTAGAGGAATTGGCTACCGGCAGCAGCGTTATCCGGTAGCGGCCGGCGAATCCAGCTCATCGGATGTCGGACTGCCTGCGTCCGCCTCCAGCCAGGGTGCCAGCCGCCGGGACATCACCTCGATCGACTGCGGATTGCTGTCCACGCAGACGAACCGCCGTCCGAGCTTGCCCGCGACGGCGCCCAGCGTCCCAGAGCCGGCGAAGAAGTCAAGCGCCCAATCACCCGGCCTGCTGCTCGCAGCCACAGCCCGCCGCACCAAACCCTCCGGCTTCTGCGTAGGGTAGCCGGTCTTTTCCTTGCCCGTCGGGGAGACGATGGTGTGCCACCAGACGTCGGTGGGCAACTTGCCGAGCGCTGCCTTCTCCGGCGTCACAAGGCCGGGCGCCATGTACGGCTCACGGTCAACTTCGGCGCTGTCGAAGTGATACGCCGCCGGATCCTTCACGTACACAAGGATGTTGTCGTGTTTCGCCGGCCAGCGGCGTCGTGCCCGGGCGCCGTAGTCGTAGGCCCAGATGATTTCGTTGAGGAAGCACTCACGCCCGAACAGGGTGTCGAGCATGACCTTGGCGTAGTGCACTTCCCGATAATCGAGGTGCACATAGAGGGTCCCGTCCTCAGCTAACAGACGCCAGGCCTCGGCGAGGCGGGGTACGAGGAACTCCCAGTAGTCCTCGAAGGCATCGTCGTAGCTTGCGAGCATGCCTTTGACCGTGGAGTAGCTGAGCCCCTTGAAACCGACGCGGTCCCCGGCGCCCGGCGCGCTGCGGACCATGGAGGTCTGCTGTCTGCGTTGCGAGCGGCCCGTGTTGAACGGCGGGTCCACGTAGATCATGGTGAAGGAATTGTCCGGCAGCCCGGCCAGGTACTCCAGGTTGTCCGCCTGCACCACGAGGTTCGGTCCATCCGGCCGCCAGACCGGATGGACCGCAAGATCTCCCACGGATCTGTCAGCTGTCTGCAGCAGGCTTGGCCACGACCTCGCCGTTACGACGGCGGGTCCGTGACCGGTTGCGCTTGGGGCGGTCGGTCCGCTCTGCCCGCGTGCCGCCGGCTTCCGCTGCGGCGTGGTCCTCGGCGGGAGCGGCTGAGCCACCACTACGACGACGGCCGCCCGTCTTCTCCTCGGAACCCTGCTTGCCGCCGCGGCCAGCAGAGCGGGTGCGGTCACCGGTGCGGTTTTTCTTGCCGGTTTCGCCGAGGTCTTCAATTTTCTCGGCGTTGATCCCCGCGAGCGTGCGCTGGGCGCGGGGGAGGCGTCCCTTGGTGCCTTCGGGGATGTCGAGGTCGGTGTACAGATGCGGCGAGGACGAGTACGTTTCCACGGGTTCGGCCTGGTCAAGCCCGAGCGCCTTGTTGATCAGGCCCCAGCGGGGAACGTCATCCCAGTCCACGAAAGTGACTGCGGTGCCCTTCTTGCCCGCACGGCCGGTACGGCCAACGCGGTGCAGATAGGCCTTCTCATCCTCAGGGCACTGGAAGTTGATGACGTGGGTGATGTCCTCGACGTCGATGCCGCGGGCCGCAACCTCGGTTGCGACCAGAACATCGATCTTGTCTCCGCGGAAGGCGCGAAGGGCCTGCTCGCGGGCTCCCTGGCCCAGGTCGCCGTGGATCGCGCCGGCGGCGAATCCGCGGTCCACGAGCTCTTCCGAGAGCTTCGCGGCCGTGCGCTTGGTCTTGGTGAAGATGATGGTGCGTCCGCGGCCGCGGGCCTGAAGGATCCTGGCCACCACTTCGTCCTTGTCAAGGTTGTGCGCCCGGTAGATGACCTGGCGGATGTCCTTCTTGGTGGCGCCGTCGTCTTCAGGATCAGCAGCGCGGATGTGCGTCGGGTGCGACATGTAGCGCCGGGCCATGGCCACAACGGGTCCAGGCATGGTTGCCGAGAAGAGCAGGGTCTGGCGGATCGCCGGGGTTGCCGACATCAGGGTCTCGACATCGGGCAGGAACCCGAGGTCAAGCATCTCGTCCGCTTCGTCCAGGACAACGATGCGGACGTTCTTCAGCGACAGGATCTTTTGGCGGTACAAATCGATCAGGCGGCCGGGCGTGCCGACGACCACTTCGGTGCCGCGCTTGAGCGCCTCGATCTGCGGCTCGTACGCACGGCCGCCATAGATCGTCACGATGCGGGCGTTCCGCTTCTTTGCGGCTTTCGTCAGGTCATCGGCAACCTGGACGGCGAGCTCACGCGTCGGAACAACGATGAGCGCCTGTGGTGCTCCGGGCGCGGGCAGCCTGTCATAACCCTCGTCCGAGGGGCCGACCACGCGCTGCAGGGCGGGCACGCCGAAGCCGAGGGTCTTACCCGTTCCGGTCTTCGCCTGGCCGATAATGTCGTGGCCGCCCAGAGCGATGGAGAGGGTCATCGCCTGAATGGGGAAGGGGTGCACGATCCCCGCATCCGCGAGGGATTCGACGATGTCAGCGCGGACGTTGAAGTCGGCGAAGGTCTCGGGTGCTTCCTGGTGCGGTTCTTCAGTGGTGACAAGCGTCTCTTCGACGAAGATTTCGTCATCGCTGTTGTCCGCGTGGAGGTGGTGGTTGTCTGTGGTCACTCTTACTACCGTTTCGATTAGGCACTGCCGCCGCCGGGCTCAACGGCCGGACCGGTGAGGTCCGCTCGGAGCAGGACGGGGCAGGGCGTCCAGTGGAAGCCGATCGCGGGCTATCAACTGCGGCTCGGGAGCGGAGCGGTCCGCTTCGAGCTGGTAAAAACTCAAGATCGCGTAGGTATTGCGGGTCGATTGTTGGGAGGCTGCCGGTTCACAAGAACCGCGGCCCACCACGTTCGGAACTGGAACAAAAGTTCGTCGAGAACGACAAAAGTTCATCTAGAACGACCGGGCATCCATTACTACGCGTTCCAGTCTACCCTGCCGCGCTTTCACTTTCCGACGTCGACGCCGCTTCCTGCGCACCCTCGATCAGCTCGAAGCGCAGGTCACGCCGGCTGATGTCCGCCGTGACCAGCCGAACCCGTACCTCGTCTCCAGCCGTCATGACGCCGTCGCACCGTGCTTCGACGGCGGGATCCGCGATCTGAATGACACCATGGGGGGCTCCGTTGCCGTTCCGGCCGTTCCCGTTCCGCCCGTTCCCGTTACGGCCGTTCCCGCCGTTGCGGCTTTCACCGTCGCTTGCCCTTCGGGGTGCCTCTTCAGGGGGAGGTGCCGGCTCGGATACGGTGGCAGGCGCGTCAGGAGCCGGCTTGGAACCAGTGATAACGACGGCGTCGAACTCCTGGCCCACCCGGTTGCTGAGCAACGCGGCCTCCACGGCGGCAATGGCCCCGCTTTCCAGCCGTGATGCAAGCTGGTTGGAGGAGGACATGAGCGCGTTCAGTTCCGGCAGAGCCGCGCGCACCCACTCCGGGACATTCTTTCCTGCGCACAGTGCCTCGCAGATCACCAGGACGAAACGGTCAACCAGGCGCCGCAGGGGCGCGGTGGTGTGCGCGTAGGGCGCTGCAATTGCAGCCTGCTCGACGGCCTCCGGGATGTCGCCGTCGAACGCTGTGTAGCCTGCCCCGCGGAACAGTGAGGCAGCCGCATGCATGAGGGAGAGCTGCCTGGGGTCCGAGGTGTCGAGGCTGCGCAGGAACTCGCCGTACGGCAGGTCCCGGGGCCAGGAACGCCCGAGTGCCCGGGCCTGGTGCCGGAAGCGGGCAAGAGAGGTTTCATCCGGGGCGGGCATGGTGCGCAGAATCCCCACGCCGCCCTCGAGCATGATCTCCGCGGCTGCCATGCCGGTCATGAGGGAAAGCTGTGCGTTCCAGTCCTCCGACGCCAGGGGCGGGCGCGTGACGATGAAGTAGCGCTCGCCGTCGTGCGCTATTTCCTGCTCCGGCAAGTTGAGGCTGGCGCCGCCACGTTCCTTCTCGAGAGCGATCCGCTTGGTACCGATTTCCTTGAGCAGGGTCAGGTTCTCGGCGGCACCACCCGAGTCAATGTCCTCCTGCACCTGCTCATAGGTGAGTTGCGCGCGGCTCTTGACGACGGCCCGTTCGACGACGACGGACTCAACCTGCGCATCCTCGTCCAGTTCAAATTCCCAGACATAGGCGGACCGCGCCCTGCCGGGCAACAGGCTGGCGGCGTCTTCGGCAATGACCTCGGGGTGGAGGGAGATCCGGCCGTCCGGGGCGTACATGGTCTGGCCGCGGAGACGGGCTTCGGCGTCGATCGCGCCGCCGGGAGCCACAAAGGCCGGGACGTCGGCAATCGCATACCAGACCCGGTACCCCGAGCCTGCACGCTCCAGGTGAAAAGCCTGGTCAAGATCCGTGGAGCCCGGGGGATCCACGGTGATGAATCCCAGCGCGGTGAGGTCTTTCTCCGGCAATACATGTTTGTGCACCGCAGCATTCGCCTCTGCCAGCACGTCCGGTGGGAAATCGGCGCGCAACTCCAGTTCCTCGCGCAACCCCTCAAGCGCAGCAGTGAGCTGGACCTGGGAGTCCCTGTTGCTCAAATCCAGATGCGAATACGGCACAGTGCCAACCGTAGTACAACCCACCGACGAACTGTCGGTGAAACTGCGCGCGGGTACCCTTGATCCCATGACTGCCTTGCATCCGCAAACCCCTTCGAGCTCCTCCGCAGCATCCCCGACGACCCGCACGGGAACCGGCCAGGAGCCACTGAACGGGTTCGTCGTCGACCTCTTCGGCGTCATGGCTTATGGGGAACTGTCCGCGTTCGAGCGGCTGTCGTCGGACGCGAGATTCTCGCCGACGCTTCGGGACCGGGCAGCGCTGGGGCGCCTGGCCGTCACCGAGTTCGAACACTTCGAGATGGTCAGCGCCCACCTGGCCGGGCTCGGTGTGGACGTCGAGGAGGCAATGAGCCCGTTCCAGGCTTCGATTGACTCTTTCCATGAGCGGACGCGTCCCGCCGACTGGTATGAGTCGCTCATGAAGGCGTACGTCATCGACGCCATCTCCGCCGACTTCTACACAGCGCTCGCGGAGCACCTCGACGCCCCTACCCGGGACCTGATCGCCCGCATCCAGTCGACGGCCGAGCAGGGCGGTCTGCTGCAGTCCAGGTTGAAGTCCGCGCTCTCCGACGATCCGAGACTCGCCTCCCGGCTTGCCCTGTGGGGACGGCGCCTCGTGGGGGAAGCTCTGACGCAGGCACAACGGGTCGGCATCGAGCGCCAGTTCCTGGGCGGCCTGCTCTTCGGTGCTGCAGACGTGGACCAGGAACGGGAAACTGCGCAGCTCTTCGCCCAGCTCACCCGGAACCATTCACGCCGGATGAGCTCACTCGGGTTGACTGCCTGACTCCTGGCGGCCTTACCGTCCCCGCTGCTCCTCATCCGGAAGCTGCGCCTTGAGCTTTCCGGCGGCCTCCTGCGGATCGTCGGCTTCCGTGATGGCCCGTACGACGACGACGCGCCGGGCTCCCGCAGCCACCACCTCCGGGAGGTTTCGAAGGTCGATGCCGCCGATCGCGAACCACGGCTTCAGGGGGCGGCCCTGTTCCGCCAGCGCTGTTTCGAGCCTCGCCGCCTCCCGGACAAGCTCCAGCCCGACGGCGGTTCGGCCGGGTTTGGTGGGCGTGGCCCAGATCGGTCCCGTGCAGAAGTAGTCGACGTCGTCGTTCGCTGCCGCCGCTGCCACCTGCTCGGGTGAGTGGGTCGACAAACCGAGAACACCGCCGTCGGGCAGGAACTGCCTCGCACGGGTGGGCGGCAGGTCCCGCTGTCCGACGTGCAACACAGGCGCGCCGCTGATGGAGGCGATATCTGCGCGGTCGTTCACTGACCACAGCCTGCCGTGCTTCCCGGCAGATGCGCGCAATACCTGAAGCAGCTCCAGTTCCTCGGCGGCCTCGAGGGACTTGTCCCTGAGCTGAATGATGTCCACACCGCCAGCAAAGGCAGCGTCCACGAAAGCCCCGAAGTCCTGCTGCTGCCGGCGAGAGTCGGTGCAGAGGTAAAGTCGGGCGGCGTCAAGTTGCATACCCCCTACAATAAAGGCGTACTGCGGGAGCCGTGCCGCATCCGGGAACCACCGGATGCCACACCGGCTGAGAGGGCGTTCGACGCCGACCGCGTTGTGAGAACAACGAACCTGATCCGGGTCATGCCGGCGTAGGGAAGGGCTGTGGGTGAATACGGACGTGGATGTCGCCGTCGTCGGCGGAGGGATCATCGGGCTGGGAATCGCGTGGGAAGCGATCCGCAGGGGCCACTCGGTTGCGTTGATCGACCCGGATCCCGCAGGAGGGGCAACACACGCCGCCGCGGGCATGATCGCCCCGGCCAGCGAGCTGCATTACCGCGAGGAGCATCTGCTGCGGCTCACGGTCGACTCCGCATCCCGCTACCCCGAGTTCCTGTTCTCGCTTGCCTGGACGGGCGTCGACCCCGGCTATCGCAGAACCGGAACCCTGGTCCTTGCGCTCGACGGCGCCGACCGCACGGCGCTCGCCGATCTCCAGACGGTACAGCAGCGCAATTCGTTGTCGGTGCAGCAGATTCCCCTGCGTGAAGCGCGCCGGTCGGAGCCTCTGATTGGTCCGGCAGCGACCGCGGCTTTCCATGCGCCTGACGATCACCAACTGGATCCACGCAGGCTGGCGCAAGCGCTGATCGCTGCCGTGTCCGAGCGTGGCCGCCTGGTACGGCGACGGGCTTCCGGGATCGAGCGAACCGGAAACCGCGTCACTGGCGTCAGTCTCGAGGACGGCACTTTCGTGGGCGCCCGGCACACGGTCGTTGCCAACGGCTTGGCTGCTGCAGACCTCGCCGGCCTGCCCTGTCAGCTTCCCCTCCGGCCGGTCTACGGCGACATTCTTCGCCTTCGGGTTCCCGAGGCGCTGCAGCCCCTGCTGACCCACACCATCCGCGGGCTGGTGCGCGGGCACGCCGTCTATCTGGTGCCGCGTGAAGACGGAACAGTCGTGCTTGGAGCGACCATGCGGGAGGACGGCAGCAGCGCCGTGTCCGCGGGAGGGGTGTATCAGCTGCTGCGCGACGCCCAGCAACTGATACCCGCCGTTGCCGAGCTCGAGCTTGTCGAGGTGCTGTGCCGCGCGCGGCCGGGAACGCCGGACAACGCGCCTCTACTTGGTGGTGTAACGGGTACCCACAACCTGGTCATCGCCACCGGATTCTTCCGCCACGGCGTACTTCTGACGCCGGCTGCAGCGGCGCTGTGCGTGGACCTGCTGGAGGGCAAACCGGGCCCGGCGGAACAGGAGCGGTACAAGCCCGATCGATTCGAGGAAGGACGAGCATGGAGAAGTTGACCATCACGGTGAACGGGGAGGACTCGGTCACAACAGCCCCGGACCTGCTGTGTCTGGTGGCAGAGCTTACGGGGAGGGAGCTGGCACCGACCGGGCAACCGGTCGACGGCTCGCGGCTCGGGGTGGCGGTCGCTGTCAATGCTGCCGTAATTCCCCGCAGCCAGTGGTCCGGCAAGGCACTTACCGAGGGGGACGACGTCGAACTCGTCACCGCCGTACAGGGAGGATGAAAATGCAGACGGACACAATCGTGAACGCTGACCCGCTGGTCATCGACGGCGTTCCACTTACCTCAAGGCTCATCATGGGAACCGGGGGAGCACCGAGCATTGAGGGGCTGGGCGAGGCATTGGCCGCTTCCGGTACCGAGCTGACCACGGTCGCAATGCGGCGCTATACGCCGCAATCCGGAGCGTCGCTCTTTCAGCTGCTGAACGGCCGCCGGATGCGCATCCTTCCGAACACCGCGGGCTGCTTCACCGCACGCGAAGCCGTACTGACTGCCGAACTGGGACGCGAAGCGCTCGAGACCGATTGGGTGAAGCTCGAAGTCATCGCCGATGAACAGACTCTGCTGCCCGACGCCGTCGAACTGGTCGAAGCCACTGAAGCCCTGGTGGCACGCGGATTCACGGTTTTCGCCTACACCAATGACGACCCGGTCCTGGCACTTCGGCTGGAGCAGCTGGGAGCTGCCGTGGTCATGCCGTTGGGCGCGCCCATCGGTACCGGGCTGGGCATCCTCAACCCGCACAACATTGAACTGATCGTGGCCCGGGCAGGGGTGCCCATTGTGCTCGACGCCGGAATCGGCACGGCCTCGGACGCCGCGTTGGCGATGGAGTTGGGCTGCGACGCGGTGCTCCTCGCCACTGCCGTCACCAGGGCCCAGGACCCGGTGACGATGGCGTCGGCTTTTCGCCATGCTGTCATCGCCGGACGCCTGGCTGCTCAGGCGGGGCGGATTCCGAAGCGGGAGCACGCGCTCGCGTCGTCGTCCTTTGACGGCAGGGCGGACCTGTAAACGGGCTGCCCGGGCTGTCCCTTCAGCGCCGTTTCAGGATCGCCGTCATGGCTTCGGCGTCAGCCTGCTCCCGGTGCCGGCCGAACCACCAGGCCGCCGCCACGGTAAGGGCGGTGGATGCAACCAGCGGGAGGATCCAGGCCAACCAGGAAAGGTCGGGATGGTAGCCCAGACCCGCAAACTGCAGGATGATCCACAGAATCAGCGCTGAGCAGAGGGAAATGGCGGGGAGCAGGAGAACGCCGTAGCGATGATGCCGACGGTCCGCGAACCACACGAAGAAGCCGACGCACACGGCGACGCCGGTAACGATTATCAGCGAGACCACGGCGGCACCTGCTCGGTCAGAGAGCGCCGAACCCGATTCGGCGTGATTCGCTCTCGCCGATCTCCACGTAGCCCAGGACACCGGTGGGAACAATGACCTGGCGCCCCTTGGCGTCGGCCAGGCGCAACTCGGCACCACCGTTCATGGCCCTGCTGACAATCTCAGCGACCTCATCTGCAGACTGGTTGGACTCCAGGACAATCTCGCGGTTGACGTTCTGAACGCCGATTTTGATCTCCACAGCTAAGGCCTTTCATAGACGGGCAGATGACTTTGGCGACGCTCGTACATCAGCGCCACCACTTAGGGAAATGTAACTCAGATTTCCTTGGGGAATCGACTTATTCCGCGCCAAGCTAAACGGTAGATAAGCTCGCTGGCTGTGTCGATGTCGAGGCTGCCGTCTGTCTCGAGCCAATACCGCGCACTCACCTGTGCCATCCCGGCCATGGCCCGCCCCAGCAGGGTGGCCTCCAGGTGGGAGAGCCGGGTGTCACCGGAAATCACACCGGCAATCTGATCCGCGAAGTGGGCGTTGAAAGCTTCGAGACGGCGGCTCACATCAGGATCATTATTCAGATCGGACTCGAACACGATCCGGTGGGCCTGGCTGTCCTGGGCGATGAACTGAAAGTATGCGCGCATGGTGGCGTGCACGCGAAGTTTGTTGTCCGTCGTGGATTTCAGCGCATCCACCAGCAGTTCGGTCAGCGACGCAAGATGGCTCTCAAGCAGCGCCAGATACAGTTCGCGCTTGCCCGGAAAATGCTGGTAAAGCACAGGTTTGCTGACATGGGCCACTTCAGCGATCTCGTCCATTGCCGCGCCATGGTAGCCGTTGACAACAAACACCTCGTGGGCGGCATTCAGCAACTGGCGTCGTCGCTCGTCTCGCGGAAGCCGTGTGGCCTTTCCGCTTGCCGGTGCCTCTGAACTCACTGTCTGGGCTTTCGTTGTACGTCTTCATAAACCCGCCGGTACAGCGGGTCTCCCAGTCTACCCGCGCAGCACCATGCCGGAGGGAACATCGCCGGGGGAATGTGTGCCTGATATGTCGGCCCTGTATTGCGTTGTGCAGCGTCGGTGGGCATACATTGAAGCATGAGTTCCTTGACTCCCGTCCCTGGCCCGCTGGTGGAGCCGCACGCCGAACTGAGCAGGGAGGAGACGGAGCGATACTCCCGCCACCTCATCCTTCCGGAGTTCGGTCTCGAGGCCCAGAAACGACTCAAGAACGCCCGGGTTCTCGTTATCGGGGCCGGTGGCCTGGGCTCGCCCGCGCTTCTCTACCTCGCCGCTGCCGGTGTGGGAACGCTGGGCATTGTGGATGACGACGTCGTCGATGTCTCCAACCTGCAGCGGCAGGTGATTCACGGAGTCAGCAATGTGGGTCAGGCCAAGGCCCGCTCGGCCGAGCAGAGCATCAAGGAGCTCAACCCTCACGTGGCGGTCATCCGGCACGAAGTCCGGCTCGACACCAGCAATGTCTTGGACATCTTCGCGCAGTATGACCTGATCCTTGACGGCACTGACAATTTCGCTACCCGGTACCTGGTGAGCGATGCCGCTGAAATTTTGGACAAACCGTACGTCTGGGGCTCCATTCTCCGGTTCGACGGCCAGGTGAGCGTCTTCTGGCCCAAGCCGTCCGTCGGAGGGCCCAGCTACCGCGACCTCTATCCCGAAGCGCCGCCGCCCGGCGCCGTCCCCTCCTGCGCGGAGGGCGGAGTGCTCGGCGTGCTGTGTGCCCAGATCGGTTCAGTCATGGTCAATGAGGCGATCAAACTGATCACGGGCATCGGCTCCACGCTTCTGGGCCGGGTCCTGATCTTCAATGCCCTCGATATGACGTGGCGGGAACTGCGCGTACGCAGGGATCCTTCCGCGGCGCCCATCACTGAACTCTCAGACTATGAGGCGTTCTGCGGAATCGTCCCGGCCGATACGGAAGGGGAGGAGGTTCCGTCCGTCACAGCTGAGCGTCTGGAGGAGCTCCTCCAGGAACGCTCCGCCGGTGCCCATGACTTCGACCTGATCGACGTGAGGGAGCCTGGCGAATACGAGATCGTCCGCATAACGGGAGCAACCCTTGTTCCTCAGAACCGGATCCTGACAGGGGAAACGGCGCTTGATCCCAGCCGGGAGATGTACGTGCACTGCAAGGCCGGTTCCCGTTCCGCCAACGTTGTCCGCTATCTGCGCGAACACGGCGCGCGGAAGGTCTACAACGTGGAGGGCGGCATTCTGCAGTGGGTTCGCGACGTAGAACCGGACAAGCCGGTCTACTGACCCTGCCCGGCTACTGCCCCTGCTCGGCTACTGACTTGCAGCAGATCCTTGTCAGGCTGTGTCGGCGCGGGACTCGTTGACTTCGTGCACCGGGCAGGACTGCGCAGGAGCCGTGCCGGCGCCGGTCTCGGGTTCGATGCCGTAGAGCGCTTCAAGTGCCGCGGTGTAGTCCTCCTGGCGGCCTTCGGCTGCCAGTTGCCGCGCACGGACGGTGGGAACATGCAGGAGCTGGCGAACCATGCGTCGAAGGGCGAACTCGACTTCTTCGGCCGCAGCGGTGCAGCCGTGCTGCGCCCGCACACGGGTCATTTCGGCGTCGAGAACCTGCTGTGTGTGCTTACGCAGTGCGACGATAGCGGCATCAACAGAGCGGGAGTTGACCTGCTCCTGGAAGGCGTGCGCCGCGTTGGATACCAGCTCGCCCGCCTGGCGGAGGGATTCGGCTTGTTCCTCCGGAGCCGCGAGCCGGACGGACTCAAGCGTGATGAGCTCTACGTTCTCCACTGAGTCCACCGCTGGATCGAAGTCGTGGGACAGGGCCAGATCAACGATGACCAAGGTGTGCTCGACGCCGTCCCGAAGCTGACGGATGTCCTCGGCGCCCACGCGACGCTCACTGCCGCTGCAGCCGATGACGACGTCAGCGCGCGTCAGTGCGGCTGCGAGTGTCTCATCGGTCAGGGCTGTTCCGCCGCGGGTAGCCACGAAGCTTTCTGCCCGGCCGGAAGGAGAGTAGACGGAGATGTCGGTGCAGCCGCGCTCACGAAGCAGCGCCATGGTGGCGCCGGCGTATGCTCCAGTGCCGAAAACAACCACGGATTTCTCCGCCAGATCACGGGTGCTGGAGAGGTCTGCGGCGAGGTCGAGTGCAACAGAGACAATTGAACGGCCGCGGGCGCCCAGGGCGGTCTGCGCTCCGACGTCCCGGGCGGTGCGTGAAGCGGCCTGGAACAGGCGTACCAGGCCACCGCTGGCGGTGCCGATCCCCTGTGACTCAACGAGCGCACGCCGTACCTGGCCGGCAATCTCGCGTTCGCCGACGACGGCGGAATCGAGCCCTGCGCTCACACTGAAGAGGTGGCGCGGCACGTCCTGTCCCGTCAGTGTGGTGAACGATTGCGAGACTTTGCTCTTGGGAAGTCCGGACTGGTCGCTGATGGCTGCGATGATGGAGGAACGGGCAGACTCAATGTCTGCTTCCGATGCTGCCTCGCCATAGATTTCGTAGCGGTTGCAGGTTGCAAGGGCAACGGCTCCGCTGAGAGCCTGACTGTCCCGAAGCGCGGACGAAGCGACCTGGGACGCCCCGACGCTGAGGCGGGCGACGGTCTCCAGATCGATATCCGAGTGGGTTGCAACCAGGGAAAAGTAGTTCACAGCCCTCCCAGCATAGCCAAAACGGCCTCTTGAACCCTAATAGGGGAACCTAACCTCCAGCCTTTCTCCAGCGTCCAAAAACCGCGCCGTTGCAGGGAAGTGGGCAAGCGTGCACGGAGGAGAATGTGGGAGCTGTTACCGTGATTTCGGCCACCACCCACGGGTGAAGTTATCCAACCGGGTGGAACTTCGGCAGAATCGACTCATGACCCTCAGCGCAACGCACCCCCTGACTGACGGCACGACGTCACAGTCCCCGCTCATCCAGGCCTATCGTGGCGGCACGCCGTCCCGCCGTCCGGTCTGGTTCATGCGTCAGGCCGGGCGCTCGCTGCCGGAGTACCGTTCGCTCCGTGAGGGTACCGCCATGCTCGACGCGTGTCTGGACCCGGCCATGGCCGCCGAAATCACGCTTCAGCCGGTCCGGCGGCACGATGTCGATGCCGCGATCTTCTTCTCAGACATCGTGATCCCGCTGAAGCTGGCAGGCGTCGATGTGGACATCGTTCCCGGCGTCGGTCCCGTGCTCGGAAGCCCCATCCGCAGCGCAGCGGACGTGGCTTCGCTGCCCGAACTGACAGATGCAGCACTGGAGCCGATCCGCGAAGCGGTATCCCGTACCGTCTCAGAACTGGGCACTACGCCGTTGATCGGTTTCGCTGGGGCACCTTTCACCCTCGCCGCCTACATGGTTGAGGGCAGGCCGTCACGCGACCACCTTGGCCCGCGCACCATGATGCACGCAGACCCGGCCGCCTGGCGTGCCCTCACTGAATGGGCAGCGGACGCATCAGGCAAGTTCCTGCGCGCCCAGCTGGAAGCCGGAGCCAGTGCCGGCCAGCTTTTCGATTCGTGGGCCGGATCGCTGGGGCTCAGGGACTACATCGAGCATGTTGCGCCTGCGTCCTCCCGTGCCCTGGACCACGTCCGCGGCCTCGGTGCACCACTCGTGCACTTCGGAACGGGGACCTCGGAGCTGCTCGTAGCCATGCGGGACGTCGGCGTTGACGTCGTCGGGGTCGACTACCGCCTCCCGCTCGACGAGGCGAACAGGCGGCTCGGCGGAACAGTAGCGCTTCAGGGAAACATTGACCCCGCGCTGCTCTCAGCACCGTGGGAGGTACTCGAAGCGCATGTACGGGAAGTTCTCGACGCCGGCTCAGCAGCTCCCGGGCACGTGGTCAATCTCGGTCACGGTGTCCCGCCGGAAGCGGACCCCGACGTGCTGACCCGGGTCGTTTCGCTTATCCACTCGGTGCCGCCCGCCCCATGAGCCGCGAAAAGCAGGTCGAGGCAGGTCCCGGCGTCGTCGTCATCGGAGGCGGTATCGCAGGGCTCTGCGCGGCGCGTGAGCTCGTGGCGGCCGGCCTGCGTGTGACCGTGCTCGAATCGTCGGAGAGGTTCGGCGGGTCAGTGGCCAGCCACGAACTGGCCGGCCTCACGCTCGACGCCGGTGCAGAGTCCTTCTCGACCCGCTCCGACACCGTGCCGGCCCTGGCACGGGAACTGGGCCTTGGGAGCCTGGTCTGCAGTCCCGATCCCGTCGGCGCGTGGTTGCACCTGCCCGGGCCCGAGGGCGGCTCCACCGCCGTCCCGCTTCCGAAATCCGGGCTGCTCGGGATCCCGGCAGATGTACGGGATCCGGACCTGCCGCGGCTGATCGGCCGGGCAGCCAGCGTACGGGCCGGTCTTGACCGCGCCCTGCCCCTGGGCGGACTGCTGAACCAGGATCAGCTCAGTCTGGGAGCGGTGGTGCGGGCACGGATGGGCTCCGAGGTATTGAAGCGGCTGGTGGCTCCCGTCGTCGGGGGTGTTCTCTCTGCCGATCCGGACGATCTCGATGTTGATGCCGCCGTGCCGGGACTGCGGGCGATGATGCGCAAGCACGGGTCACTCGGTGCGGCCGTCGGCGCGATGCGGCAGGCCGCTCCCGCCGGAACTGCCGTTGCCGGTCTGGACGGCGGAATGCACCAGCTCGCCACAGCCCTTATCGAGCGCCTCAGGCAGGACGGCGCGAACCTGCAGGCGCAGCAGGACGTTCGAAGCCTCGTCCGTACCGGCGACGGCTGGACCGTGAACACTCAGAACGGGTCGTTGGCCGCCGACGCCGTCATCGTTGCCACCGGCGGTCCCACCGCGGTTGACCTGCTGGCGCCGACCGTGCCGCGGCTGCACGATGACCGGCCGGCGGTGGTGCCCGCAGTGGCGCTGGTGAGCCTGGTGATGGACGTACCCGAACTCGACGCCGCGCCACGCGGGACGGGTGTTCTGGTTGCCCGCGATGTTCCGGATGTCCGGGCGAAGGCCCTTACGCACGCCACAGCCAAATGGTCCTGGCTGGCGGAACGCGCGGGCCCCGGTAACCACGTGGTGCGCCTCTCCTACGGCAGGGGAGCGGACGACGACGACTCGGCGAGGCTCGCTGACGACGACCTGTATGAACTGGCCCTGCGGGACGCTTCGGTGCTGCTCGGCGTGGAAGTCAACCCGACCGACGTCGTCGACTGGGATGTGGTCCGGTGGACCAATGCGCTGCCCCACGCCACGCTGGGCCACAGGGACCGCGTGGCGCGCATCCGGGCTGCCGCCGCGGAGGTAAGTGGTCTGGAGATCACCGGCGCCTGGCTGGCCGGCACCGGCCTGGTGGCGGTAATCGATAACGCTCGGGACCGCGGGGCGGCGCTCGCGCGGCGTCTTCAGCCGGGCCGCTAACGCGGTGAGCCGGGAGGTTGATAAACTTCTACCGGCTGTAGAACCGATCAATTTTTATTTGCCTGTTGACAGGAGCAGACTGGATTCATGAGCGAGAATGCGGGGCGCGACCACGTGCAGAGTACCTCCACCAGCGACACCCTCCAGAGCGGCGACGGGAACGGTGGTTCCGAGTTCTACACTCTCTGGACCGTCTTCAAGCGGTCAGCGGCCGCGCCAGACGACGGCGGTGCGCTCGAATCCGCAGTGTCGGAGCTTGAGGCGGCCGGCGTCGTCGTACGCGGTTTCTACGACGTATCCGCCATGCGCGCCGAAGCCGACATCATGGTCTGGCTCCACGGTCCGAAGCCCGAGGAGCTCCAGGCCGGTGTGCGTACCCTGCGGAGAACCGCAACTCTGGCCGACGCCGAGATCGTCTGGTCGGCCATGGGCGTACACCGGGATGCGGAGTTCTCCAAGAGCCACTCGCCGGCGTTCTCGCGCGGTGTGGCGCCGGAACAATGGGTCTGCGTCTATCCCTTTGTCCGCTCGTACGACTGGTACATCCTGCCCAGCGAGGAACGCCGGGAAATGCTGTACGACCACGGCATGAAGGGCCGCCAGTACCCGCAGGTCATCTCCAACACGGTGTCCTCCTTCGCGCTCGGCGACTGGGAATGGATCCTCGCTCTTGAGGCTCCCGAACTGGTCGATCTGGTTGACCTCATGCGGCATCTTCGGGAGACCGAGGCACGCCGTCATGTCCGCGAGGAAGTTCCGTTCTACACAGGCCGGCGGATCAACGCCAAGGAAGTAGCAGAGGTACTCCGATGAGCACGCACACCTTCCACCCCCTCGAGGGCGTCGACGAGAACGGCCGGATGGCGCCGAAGAAGTACGACGCGATCGTGCTGGCCTCCTTCGGTGGCCCCGAGGGTCAGGAAGACGTCATTCCGTTCCTGCGCAACGTCACCCGCGGCCGCGGTATCCCGGATGAGCGTCTCGAAGAGGTCTCGCATCACTACCGCGCGTTCGGCGGGATCAGTCCGATTAACCAGCAGAACCGAGAGCTGAAGGCCGCAATGGAGGCCGAGCTGGCCCGCCGGGGCATCGACCTGCCGGTGCTGTGGGGAAACCGGAACTGGGCGCCCTTCATCGCTGACACCCTGAAAGAGGCGTACGACGCCGGTCACCGCCGAATCCTGGCCGTCACCACGAGTGCGTATTCCTGCTACTCCAGCTGCCGGCAGTACCGGGAAGATCTCGGCATGGCGCTGGTGGAGACCGGCTTGGCCGGACAGCTCGAGGTGGACAAGGTGCGCCAGTACTTCGACCACCCGGGCTTCGTCGAGCCGTTCGTCGAGGGCGTCAGCAAGGGGCTGAAGTCCGTGCGTGAGCGCCTCGCTGCCGCAGGCGAGGCCGACGCACCCGTGCACATCATGTTCGCGACTCACTCGATTCCCATGACGGACGCCGAGGCCGCCGGTCCCCGCGACGCGGACGGTGGACCCGTCCTTGAGGACGGCGCCTACGTTGCCCAGCACCTGGCCACGGCGCAGTCCGTCCTGGATCGCGTGCCGGAAGCAGCCGGCGCCGAGTGGTCGCTGGTCTACCAGTCACGTTCCGGCGCTCCCCACGTTCCCTGGCTCGAGCCGGACATCAACGATGCCCTCGGTGACCTCGCGGCGACCGGCGCGAAGGGCGTGGTCATCGTCCCGCTCGGGTTCGTCAGTGACCACATGGAGGTGGTCTGGGACCTCGACACTGAAGCCATGGAAACGTGTGCCGAACTCGGACTGGTGGCAGAACGCGTCCCCACGCCGGGAACGCACGCCAAGTTCGTTGCCGGGCTGATCGACCTCGTCAGCGAGCGGACTGCGGACAACACCATTGTCGAACGTCCCGCCACCACGGATCTGGGCCCCTGGTACGACGTCTGCCGTCCCAACTGCTGTGCCAACCGGCGCGGAGAGAAACCGACCGTCGCGGGTGCCGACTCAACGGTGGGGCTTCCGGAAACAGAACAGGCATGACTCAAGCCGTACGGGTCGGAACCCGGGCCAGCGCCCTGGCACTGACGCAGACCACGACCGTCGCCGAAGCCCTCTCCGGCCTTGGCGGGTTCGACTACGAGCTTGTCCGGGTCAGCACAACAGGTGACGTCAACCGCGCGTCGCTGTCGCAGATAGGCGGCACAGGGGTGTTCGTGGCTGCTCTGCGGGAGGCACTGCTGGATGACAGCTGCGACGTCGCGGTTCACTCGCTGAAGGATCTTCCAACCGGCGACGCGGAGGGGCTCACGGTGGGAGCTGTGCCGGAACGCGCGGACATCCGCGACGCGCTCTGTGCGCGTGACGGGCTGACACTCGCCGAGCTGCCGCCAGGTGCCAGCGTAGGCACGGGCTCGCCCCGCCGTGCCGCGCAGCTGCGCGCTGCACGACCAGACCTCTCGGTCATCGACATCCGCGGCAACGTCGATACGCGACTCGGGCGGGTGGCTGGTCTGGTGGACGGGGGACCGGGTGACCTCGACGCCGTCGTGCTGGCAGCAGCTGGTCTTTCGAGGCTGGGTCGTGAGAATCTCATCACCGAGTACCTGGACCCCGCGCTCATGCTTCCGGCTCCTGGCCAGGGAGCCCTGGCCGTCGAGTGCCGGACCGGTGACGCCGGAGCTTCTGCCTTTGCCGAGGCTCTCCGGCAGTATGACCACATGCCTACCCGGCTGGCGGTCACCGCTGAGCGTGCCGTCCTGCGTCGGCTGGAGGCGGGCTGCACCGCCCCCATCGGAGCTCATGCTGCCGTGGACACAGGTGTCCTGACCCTTGAGGCAGTGGTGTGCAGTGCGGACGGCAGCAGGCTGCTGCGGCGGACACAGACGACGACGGCACTCACCGTGGAGGGGGCGGCCGCCGTCGGCGTCGT
>NZ_JAPSHV010000090.1 GCF_031179385.1 Arthrobacter sp.
ACAGGTTGTAGAATTTATGTGTCAGGGGCGGCGTCGTCGAAAGGAAGCGTGTGGATATTTTCCTCGACCTTCCGTTGGGCTGGGCGATTCTGGCACTGTTCTGCGGCGCCATGATGCGCTCCAACGCTACCTACTGGATCGGCAGGGGGATTGCCGCGGGCGGGCGTCACACCCGGTTCGAGCGGCACCTCAACGGCCCGGTCATGAAGCGTGCCGAGCGGTTCATGAACACCTTCGGCCCCTTCGCGGTCACGCTGTGTTTCCTCACCGTCGGCATCCAGACGGCGGTGATCAGCAGCGCGGGTATCGCGAGGATGCGCATGATCAGGTTCCTGCCCGCCGTCGTGCTTGGCAGTCTCCTCTGGGCGATCGTCTACGCGACCGTGGGGATGGCGGCGATCGCCGCCTGGGTGGCGCTGGTCCTCGCGTCCCCGGCCGCCGCCGTCGTTATCTCGGTAGCGCTGCTGGGCGTTCTGGGGTTCCTGCTCTGGCGCAGGAACCGCGGAAAGCGGCAGAACCCGAAAGCGGAAAAACCAACGACGGCGGAGCCTGCCGAGGGCGCGTCCGATCCGACATTCAGCGCGGCGCCACCGGACCACACTGACCGTTCCGCATAGGCTGGGGCTATGGAAGCCCAGATCATCGTCACGCTCGTTTGCGGACTGCTCATCGCCGTCGGCGTTGCCGGAATCATTGTTCCCGTGCTGCCCGGTGCCATCACCATCGGCGTCAGCCTGCTCATCTGGGCGCTGGTCCTGCAGAACACGGTGGGCTGGGTGGTCTTCGGCCTGGGGGCGGTGCTGGTAGTTGCCGGCATGCTGGCCAGCGCCGTCCTGACCGGCAAGCGGCTCAAGGGCCGCCGGATTCCCAACCGTTCCATTGTGGTCGGCGTGGTGGTTGGCCTGGTGGGCATGTTCGTCATCCCCGTGGTGGGCCTGTTTGTCGGTTTTACGCTCGGCCTGCTGCTCAGCGAGTACCTGCGACAGCGTGAGTTCCGTCCCGCCCTGCACTCCAGCGCGGTTGCGCTGAAGGCGATGGGGATCGGCATCCTGATAGAACTGGGCTGCGCCTTCGCGGCCGGCAGCATCTGGAGCATCGGCGTTATCCTGCACTTCTTCATCTGACCGCGCACGCCCTCTGTGGGCGGTTCAGACCATCGGCAATTTATTCCTCATGGAGCAGACCGGTGATGCGATAGGGGATGACCTCCCGCAGGAACATCTGTGTCGATGTCCTGGTGATGCCCGGGCACAGCCTGATTTCCTCACTGACGCGGTACAGATCATCGGGGCTCCGGGCGACCACCCGCAGCAGCAGGTCGGTGTCTCCGGCCGGGGCATGGCATTCGAGCACCTCGGGAATGTTCCGTAAGGCGTCGATGGCGTCGTTGAGCTTGCTCTGGTCCAGCTCTGCGCTGACCATGGCTGTGACGCCCCGCCCTACGGCTTCGGGAACAACCCGGGCCGAATTCGGGCGCAGCGTGCCAGCTGCAGCCAACCGTTCCAATCTGGAGTGAACCGTACCGCGGGCTAACCCGAGCTTCTGCGCGAGCAGCATGACGGGAATGCGGGGATCCTCATCGAGCGCGAGGAGGATTTTACGGTCCGTCTGGTCGAGCTGTTGCAAAATGATCACTTCCTGTCCTGCAAGGCCTGCTAGCTTTGATCAGTTTGACCAACTACTGAACCAACTATTGCACGAATTGTCTGAGCCCTGTTCAAATGAATTCCAGAACGGGCCGAGCCACAAGCAAGTGCCCGTGAGGTGCAGGAGAAACGGCACAACCCGCCGCGAACCTGTCAAAGGAGCCCGCAAAGCACCGACCTTGTTGTTCACACAGCTTTAGACCCCTGAATCCGCCTTCCTGGCAGATTCAGGGGTCTTGCTGTTTCAGCGGCACTGGACGACGGGCGTCAGCCGTGTGCCTCCACCGGTGTCTGGGCGCGGGGCTGGAAGAACCGGCGGTATCCGAGGAACAGCACAATACCCAGTCCAATGGTGACCGTAATGAAGGTGAGTGTGGTGTCTCCGGACATGAAGCCGCGGAAGATGCTGTAGATCAGGGTGAAGAGGCTGCCCAGCACGACGCCATTGGCCAGAACCCGGTTCCGCTTCTCAAACAGCAGGCTGAGACCGAGCATGACTACCGACGCAGCCAACGACACCGTGGTGACATTGCGGTTGTAGGCTTCGTTTTCCTCCATCCAGGCACGGTTCGCGATCTCATATTCCCGCTGGGCCTCCTGTTGCTGGGCCAGCTCTTCATCCGTGGGTTCCGTATTCATCGGGACGGACAATTCGATGGGGAATTCCGGCATCTCAGGCGGCGGGTAGAAGGTGCGGACCCCGAGACCGACGAACAGCGCGAGAATGACCCCCAGAAAGACCGTGTAAACGGCCTTGAGCACTTTGTCGTCCATGACCAGATTCTAGGTCTGTTGTCCCGTGCCAGCGCGGTCGCGGGAGAAGTGCTCCCGATTCGTTATTGCCGCCCCACATGGTGTGGCCGGGTGAAGGTTTTTGACGCCTCAGCTTGTTCCAAAGCCGCCCGCCGCCATATGATCGAACGCAGTGGCACGGGGCTTTAGCTCAGTTGGTAGAGCGTTTCGTTCGCAATGAAAAGGTCAGGGGTTCGATTCCCCTAAGCTCCACTATTGACGGGGATATTCGTCCCTTCCTTGGGGCAATCCCACACTTTCCCTCTTTGGGGGGTTTCAAATGCCATGGTCATGGCACTACGGTAGCGTCATCTGCGGCAGCTGTGCCGTGGTGTTCATGACTTCTTCAAAGCCTGCCCGCGAGAAGTCCGGCAAGGTGCCGGTCGAACTGACCGGCGCCCAGGTCATCGCTCTCCTGCAGAAGGAAGCAGCCAAGCGCCGCGAGACCGCAGAGACGCCTTGACGGTCCGGAGAAGACTCTGCAGCTACACCGCAGAGTCTGGTGCCATGACCGAGAGAACGGCGGCGAACCGCCTCAGCGCGGCGAGGGTCGACTCGTCCATAATTGCTTCCTTTGATGGGACGGGCCTTTGCCCTTTCCTGACATGTGTACGGAGCGACGGCCCGGTCACCGGGACCAGGGAGGGCGGACGCGCGTTGAGGAGATGGCAGTGCTCCGCACACATAGTCAGGACGAAGCGGCCCCACGAAAGGAACCTGATGGGCACCACCACGAACGGACAGCGCGGAGACTGCGGCATGTGCGTAACCGCAGCTGACATCGGCATCCCGGAGTATGGGCTGATGATCGCGTACACGCACCCCGGCTGCCGGGATCAAGGCTCGTGCGCGGAGTTCGTTCCGGGCCGGCCGGTGGACGGCGGCGGCGGGCCGATGTGCCTGCGATGCAAGGCCTACGAGGACGAGCACCTCTGGGCGGAAAGCAAGCAGTGAAGCGCTGGGCTCTGCGGATACGCGGGTGGCGCCTATTACTTACTACTTCGCGACCCTGACACCATCGCGGGTTTCATCAGGAGACCTGCTAGCGCAGGTCGGTTGGAAGATCTGCCAGCGTCGAGGGCTGTACCCTATGCCTTTACGACTGCTTCTCTCCCGCTACCCAGAGAAAGACATTCTCGTAGCGGACGCTGCCATCTGGGCGTGTATGCTCACGGTCCGCTTCCATGAAGGCAGCGCGGACCGCGGCCTCGCCGCTGTGCGCGATGGCCATCTGATTCGGACCGGCGCTGGCATTGGCCCGCCATGATAATTCCGTGCTAGGGAAGACGAACGGACAGGCAACCTCGCCCTCGTCCACGATGCGCAGCCCCGCCTGCTGCAAAACTTCGGCCAGCGCACCGGGTTCCGCCAGAGTCGCCGGATGCGGTGGCGAGACACCGGGGGGAGGCGTCGGCATCAGGGGGCCGATTCTCGACACCAGCGCTGTCAGCAGCTCGCAGCGCTCGGGTGGCCCCCAGGCTGTCACGACGACGCGGCCGCCGGAGCGCACGACACGGACGAGCTCGCGCATTGCCGCCGACATGTCGGCCGCGTAGAAAATGCTGTTTACTGCCGTGACCGCATCGAAGCCGGCATCGGCGAAGGGAAGAGCCTCCAAGTCGCCTTCCCGTATGTCGGCCTTGGGCAGTCGCTCTTGCGCGATGGCGACCAGCTGCGGTGAAGCGTCAAGAGCAGTCACCCGCGCGCCGCGGAAGCTAGCCAGCACGGCGAGCAGCCCGGCGCCGCACCCCGCGTCGAGTAGACGTGTGGAGGGGGTCACGTGCGCGGCATCCAACACTGCACTGGCCAGCGGTAGGGTTAATTGCTCCACGTAGGTTGCGAAATCCTGGGCGCGTGCGCCCCAGAGCTGACCTTGTGTCGTTGCGCTGCCCATACAGACCTCCGTCTGCTCATCAGGTTGATTCATATCGCGTGGGGCCGCGAGTTGGAGTCGACGATCTTCCGATCCATCCAGCGCGTTCGAAGACCACGGTTTGGGAGCTCTCGTGGTATCAATTATGTTCGGGGCGGCTGGCGTGTGCAACGTACCGGGCGATGCACTGCGAGGCACTGAACCCGCCACATCCGGATCACCGAACGACGAGATGGGGCTGCGCACCAGATCTCCAGAACCGTGATGGCTCCGGGTGTACGGAGCACGTTCGCTTCCATGCGCAGTCGACAGCCTCCGGCAGCTCCTCGAAGACTTCGGTATGATCGTCGGCCCGCACCATGAACAGGGCATCCGCGTCGACGGTGATGTCCACCGGGACGGAGGCATGTCCCAGATGGTTGGGAGTGAGGGCGAGGACGGACCGCTGTACGCCGTCAATCTTGAAGAGGGCGAGGTGTGCCCGATAGCTCTTGCTCTGCAAGACGCCGGTTGAGCTGAGCGATGCCCAGGCCACTGCCTGCTCCAGAAAGGAAGCCGCCATGCGACGCGAGACGGCAGAAATCTACAATAAGGCCGGCGAACACGACCGGGCTGCTTCGGAGATTGCCGAAGCAAAAGTCATCGAGGCCTACCTTCCGAAGGCGCTGACCAGCTCCGAGGTTGAGCAGATCGTTCAGGGCGTCGTCGAGGACCTGAAGGCCGACGGCCTGGAGCGGCCCGGGCTACCTGTTGGTGTCGGGGCAGACCCGTTGACTCGCCACGAGCACCGGAGTCTACTGGGATTGGACGGCGCCGGCCGTGAGGCGCCGCACCGGGAAGCGGCCCGGCGGCACTCCCGCGTGGACCGCCTGATCAAGGGAGGCACCAATGGGTGACGCACGTGAGACCATGGACCGAATGACCAGGGCCATGATGTCGCAGGACAGGGCCGCAATGGCCGCCTGCTATGCAGAGGACGCGGTCGCTACCTCGCCGGACCAAGGCGAAATCAGGGGACGCGATGCCATCGGGAGTTACCTGTCGCAGATGGCTGAGGCTTTTCCCGATGCACGATACGAGCCCTTGGAACAGCACGAGGCGGGGAACGTCGCGATTGATGAAGGCTACTTCACCGGAACGAACACGGGCCAGATCCAGATGCCTCAGGGCGAGAGTCTCCCGCCGACGGGACGCGAACTTAGGCTCAGGACCTGCGATGTCGCCCGCGTCGAAAGCGGCCTGATCATCTCCCACCACTTCTACTGGGATCAACTGGAATTTATGGGTCAGATGGGCTTGCTTCCGGAATCTAAACCAGGGGCTCCTTAGCCAGCTCTGACCAGGAGCAGCTCGTCCCATTCGGTGGTGTTATCGGGGCCATCGGTGCCGGCTTGCCATCGTCCAGTCCGGCGGTGTCTCCATCATCGCTGCCCGGCCGAGCCCGGCCTGTCGCGACGTACTTGTCTTTGATTTTGCCCCCAGGATGTCGCCGATGTTGTTGCGACGTTCGTGTACAGAGACGAACTTCTCGAATTTGTGGCTGTGCCCCTGCCGGAGACAGGTCGGTGAGCATCACGCCGGCCCGTACGTAGGGAATGCCATCCTTGATGCGGGGCTTTTGGGCGGCGATAGCGCCGGTGTCTAGGACTGTCTTCGGTCCGGAAGTCCGGCCGGGGAGACTGGCCGACAGGGCTGCCTTGCCAGTGATGGATCGTTCGTGGGCCTACGGCTTGTCAGCTTGGGCGCCGTCCTCCAAGAAGGCGCTCGCCGCGTTGCTCACGTCACCGAACCGACCGTCGTGGATAGCCATCACCGGGGACTCATCACCGAGCGCCGGGGTGTCTCTGATGAACCACGCCCGGGCACGGTCCGCTCCCTGTGCGGCTAGCAGTTGCCACTGGTCGTAGGCGAACCGGAGGCGTTCTGCCTCCTTTTCATCAGGCTCCGGGCCGTCTTCCATGACCCAGTCGTCGGCAGTTAGTCGGACGCGGTCGCCTGCCAGGGCAGAGACCATGGTCGGTCCCAGGGCATCGGTCAGGAGCCGGACAATCTCGCGGATTCCCGGCGCTGCTGGTACATGGTTCATCTGCCCCGCTCCTGTCATTATTGGATCGCTGTTCCAAGCCTATGCCCCTGGGATCTTGGATTCGAAGGGAGGACGATTAGAGGACCCAAGCAAAAGAGGTTCCGCGATGTGCTACGCCTCAAATAAGGATTTCGGCTGGGGTTCCCGTTAGGAATCCTCGGGCAGGACGGGAAGACGCCGGACTGACCCGGACCAGGGCGTTGAGTCTTGGACATGGAGCCGGAGAAAATCAAGGCGCTGATCGACTATGCCGAGAAGATGGCTGCCTTCATAGAAGCCGAGACAGAACTGGTTTCATGAGATCGGCAAGTCACCCGCGGTGTCCGACCTTACACCTGGACCGGATCAATCCGGACAGCTCCCTAACCGGGGGTCGCTGCGTTCACCGGCGCGATGCCCACGTTCATCGCGGTCCTCGGGAGTGATCTCCTGGACCTCGGCGGAACCTGGGGCGCATAGAGCGCCTAGCTGGCCGCAGGCGTACTGGCGCTGGGGCTCCTCCGCCTACAGCCGTCGGAGGCAGGAGGGAGGGAAGCCCGGGCCCTTCCCGGACCGCCTTCCGTCTAGCCCAGCGGGAAGCTGCCAAGCCGGAAGCGGAGCGACGGCGCCGCGCAACCGGTTTGTCTGCCCGTAAATTGGGTCCGAACACCAGCACCACAAAAGGGGCGAAGGTGAGTGCGAGGACGATAACGAAGAGGGTATATTCCATGTCGAGCTCCTGCCCTTGATATCAGAGTAGGCGCCCAATGTGCCGCACACAACGGGTTGAGGCATGAACCGGGGGCCCGGCATTTCTACATAGACGGCGCAGCCGGGAGGCCGAATAACTAGCCCGTTACCAGCCTTTCGACCTCACGCCCTAATCTGGAATCGAACGACTTCCTGGACCGGGTCAGAGCCGTCGCGACCCTCGATGAGGTACTTAACCTCGTCGCGGTCCTGCCAGCGGTCCCGACACCCTGAAGCTCGGCCGGGCGGACCAAGGTCAGCGCACCGAACGCCGCCGAGGTCACAACACCGCTGTAGATCATCATTGTCCCGACGCCCAGGGTGCGCTTTACTGGATTCAATCTGTCTCTGCCTTGCTGACCGCTAGGAGCTCTGATGGCTGACGTGTTTGAGATCGTTCGTTCACGGGTACGTGCGGAGCGCGAGGAGGACATGCTGAAGCTGCGTCCTGCGATGATTGCCGCCGTACGGGCCAGGTTCCCGGAGCTAATTGAGGCCAAGCTGATCAGGCTGGATGACGGTTTATGGCTCGACATTGTCCGATGGAGCAGCCGCCAAGCGGCTGAACAGGCGGCAGCGCAGTTTGACCAGATCCCCGAAGCTCGGGCGATGAGTGAACTCATTGAGGAAATAGTATCTTTCGAGCACGGTACCGATGCTGAACCGCGTGCCGCCGCCGTCTGAAGCGGTGCTTTCCTTTCTTCAAGAGCGACACCCTCAAACTCGTTCGCTCGTCTTGTGGGTCCGCGACCAGGTACTGCACATCGAACCGGATTTGGAGGAACGGATCTACACGGGATGGAACGGGCTCGGTTATCGTTATCCCGACGCCGGTCTTGTCTGCGCGATCTATCCACAGTCCAATGGGCAAGTGCGGTTACAGTTTGAGCGGGGCATCAAGCTCGATGACCCGGACGGAGTGCTTGAGGGCACCGGCTGGCAGACTCGCTACCTAACGATCCTCGAGCCTGACGATGACGTCATGGCCCTCATCAACCAGTTTGTGCCGGAAGCGGTATCCCGACAGATTTTCCGACGGTAGCTACCGACATTTTCATCGACTGGATTTCAGCTCCGGGCCTTACCGAAGCCTGGCCCGCTACTGGCACCGGATTCCAGCTCTATTTGCCGGTGGTGGGGACCGGCCCTGGTGAGACAGCCCACCTTGCGAATATTGCTGTTCGCCCCCTAAAACGTTTCTTCTGTGCAAATAATGGGACTAACAAAGAGAATGGAGGAAGCAACATGCGTGGAAGCAACCTTATTTGGACCATCGTAGGCGTCCTGGCAGCCATTGCCTTGATCATCTGGATCGTTTCGGCGGTTTAGGACACCTCCTCCGAGCAGTTAGAAGAAGCCCCGGTCGCATTCGGCCGGGGCTTCTTCGCGCAGCAGCAGCCTGGCGCTGGTGCCGGCAGCGGCCCCCGACGGCGGGCGTGCATCTTGAACGTCGGGACGACCTATTGTGGAGGCAGGGTATGTTCGGCTATCGAATCGAGGAACACTATGACCACGCTCAAAGAACAGCTCCAGGCTGACGTCGTCGTACATATGAAGGCTGGCAACAAGGTTGCTTTGACGACCGTGCGCAATGTCCTGGGGGAGATCGCGACGCGCGAGAAGTCGGGCAAGACTCCCATGGAACTGGACGATGCGCAGGTGACGGCACTCCTCCAGAAGGAAGCAGCCAAGCGCCGCGACACCGCCGCTACCTACATGGAGGCGGGACAGGACAGCCGCGCTGCCGCAGAGATTGCCGAAGCGGAGATTATCGAGGCCTACCTGCCGGAGCCGCTCACGACTACGGATGTGGAGGCCATCGTGGACGAGGTCATAGCCGGCCTCAAGGCCGACGGTGCCGAGCTCTCGATGCGGCAGATGGGCGTGGTCATGAAGCCGGTCACTGCCAAGGTCGCCGGCCGCTTCGACGGCAAGGCTGTCAGCGAGATCGTCCGCACCCGTCTCGCGCAGTAGCCCCGTGTGCCACCGATCGGTGGCACACTCTGTTCCATGCGTGAATTTGTTGTCCTCGGTACTGGCTCGCAGGTTCCTACGCGGACCCGCAACCATAACGGGTACCTGCTGCGCTGGGACGGTGAGGGACTGCTCTTCGACCCGGGGGAGGGCACGCAGCGGCAGATGATCCATGCCGGCGTTTCCGCTGGGCAGATCACGCGCATCTGTCTCACCCACGTCCACGGCGACCACTGCTATGGCCTGCCCGGCGTGCTGTCGCGCATGGCGCTGGACGGCGTCGCCCATCCGGTGCACCTGCACTATCCGGCCTCGGGCGAGGAAGTGGTCCAAGCGCTGGTCTCCGTCTCGTCCCCGGGCATCGACCTGCGTCTGCATCCGCACGCCGAGGCCGGGCCGATCGCGCCGGGACTCGAGGTCCGGCCGCTGCATCATCGCATCGAGACCTACGGTTACCGGTTCGTCGAACCTGACGGCAGGACCGTCCTGCCGGAGCGGCTTGCTGCTGCCGGTATTTCAGGGCCCGACGTCGGCCGGCTCCAGCGCGAGGGGAAGCTGCTCGGAGTGAGCCTGGAGGATGTGAGTGTCCCGCGGCCTGGCCAGCGCTTCGCCTTCGTCATGGACACGGCTCCTTGTGCGGGAGCCGAGGAACTGGCCGACGGCGCCGACATGCTGGTGGCTGAGTCCACATTTGACGACGACGACGCCGAACTGGCCGCCCAGTACCGCCACCTCACTGCCGGACAAGCAGGTTCCTTGGCGACTGCCGGCGGGGTTGGACTGCTGGTGCTTACGCACTTCTCGTCGCGCTACGTTGACGTGGGTCCGCTTGCGGAAGAGGCGCAGGCGCAAGCGGGCCAAGCAACTGTCCAGGCCGCGAATGACTTGGACCGGATTGCCTTCCCCAAGCGACGCCGGCAATCTGCCTAGAGGTTTTCCCAAGCCTCATACATCAAAGTAACTAGTGGTCAGAGACCTCGGATGGTCATAGGCCCCGGACCCCGGACCCCGGCAGCTCGCCCCAGCCGCCGGGGTCCGGCTATGTCCGCAGGCATCAGAGCGCGAAGAAGAGGGCCGGGACGACGCCCGGCCCTCCCATGCACAACGTGATACCGTGCGCTTTGCAGAGCTTGCAGATCCTAATTAGTGCTTGCCACGGCCGTCACGGTTGCAAATCCGGACCGAGTCGTCGCTACGTATCCAACCTTCTTCTTCACTGTGGGTGAAGGCCACATAGCGGCCGCAACGCAGATCGCGGAACCTGACGGTGAAGTCTTCCTCATCGTCGTCAAGCCATACACGTTCCTTCTCCACGACATGTCCGTTACGGACAAGATAGACGGTAACTCGCTGGTCGTCCTCGTAGTCTTCACCGCTGACTTCGACGGCTCGTCTACCATCTCTCTCAATTTCCAGCTCAGCCTCGTCGTTGTCGCCGCGATGCCGACGGTGGTCGTCCCGGTCATCCCACCGGTCGTCCCGGTCATCCCACCGATCGTCGCCCCTATCCTTACGCGGTTTCTCCGCTAAAGTGGCGGATCCGCTGTCGGCGCTGGCTGGTGCTGCAATTCCGAGTCCTGCAAGGAGTCCAAGCAACATGCCTGTGATCATGGTAAACAGGCGCCACGTTACTGACTTTTTCATGATGACTTTTTACTTCCTGGTTTTTGCCGGGCACAGCGAACCCCTCGGGCGTTCGCCTCGGTTCCCTAAAAACGACACAAGCCCCCCGGCCGCGCATCCTCGCGTGCCGTTTCATGTTGTGCGAAGACCGATCCCGGCATCACCCGGGACGGCTCGTTTTCGAACACAAATCCAGTTTGCTTCAACTGGTGAAGCCCTCCCCAAGAGCTTGCCCCTACACCGTGCTTCTGCGGTGTGTCTGTAACACTAGGCCTACAGTAACGCGCCAACAACCCCGAAATTGGGTATTTACTTCAGCTGTAGCGGCGCTCGAAAATCGCCGGGCACCCCCGCAGATTGGGTACCCGTGTAAAGCTCAGCTGGCGGGCTCATGGCGTGAGAAGGTCAGCGTCTCTCCGCGCGCTCCGTCCATCCAGATGCTCTGGCAGGCAGCGGCCATTTCTTCGAGTCCTTCGACAACGGTCCCGAAGACGTTTCCCGGCACCCAGCCCTGGTCCCCATTGATCAGCAGGTTGTTGCGGCCGTAGAACAACGCCAGGTCAATGATGGCTTCCGGCGTCTGGACCCGGTCATTGTCCTTGTAGCCGTACGCGGGGGTATGCAGGATGTCCGCGTTGAACGTGAAGTAGCACAGGTCGCCCGGGATCGGAGTGACGGTGGTGTTTTCCTGCCCGGGTTCCTGCTGTGCGAATGCCGGCAGGAGGCTGTAGATCTCGTTGCGCGCGTACTTGCCGTGGAAAACCTGGCCGGACTGCGGCAGGGAGTCCCATACCGCCGCCGCCGTCCGCGGAGCCTCGTCGTCGAGCAGTCTGGCAATGCATGATACCTGCCGCTGCTCCAGCGAAACCTTGATAAACCGCGCCACGTAATCCTCCTTGTTGTTTTCCTGCCCGTCATAAGAACCAAATAACGGCGGCAGAAAAATACGCAAAAAATTTCCTCAAATTCTTAATGCGAGCGTAACCGATCATGCCCTACGATTGTCAACAATCAACCATTGCGAGGAGGGTTCAAAGGGCGAAATGACTTCACTTGCCAACTATGCAAGCATCGTTCCGGCGGGCCCGCTGGTGCTGAGCAAAATCGGGGTTGTAGCCCCGTACGACATGGCGTTGGACCACGAGATGGGGCGCTGGTCCGAAAACCTCGCCGACCTGTATTTCGCACGGTCGCCTTTCGAACCTGTGCTGGTCGGGGTCGAACAGGCCGAGCTAATTAGCCGGCCGGACATCGTGGCGGAAACCGCATGGCGGATCAGCGCCGTTTCACCGGATTGTTATATCTATGCCTGCACCTCGGGCAGCTTTATCCATGGCGTCCAAGGTGAACGTGAACTCGTTTCCGCCGTGCAGGGCTATGGCGTGCCCAACGTCCTCACTGTGTCCGGCGCGATCCTTAAGGC
>NZ_JAPSHV010000204.1 GCF_031179385.1 Arthrobacter sp.
ATCTATATTCCGAACACCCACGCTCCCTGGCCTCTGCAGACCGCGGTTCTCGACTCCTGTCAGGACGGGCTGGTTCACGCAGCGGGCCTCGACGTGGCGGGCCCGCCGGAATCGGTGCTGTACTCGCCCGGCGTGCAGACCCAATTCGGGGTGCCGCACACAGTGGCGTGAGCCGCTAGTCGGTGACGAAGCCGGTCAAATCAGTGGCGCCGTCGTCGTGCAGGTCCGCATCCACGTTCTCAACCCGGCCGGGAGTGTCTCCGGAATGCAGCCAGTTCAGGAGTTGGTCGACGGACGACGACGGCCCGGCTGCGACCACGAGGACAGAACCATCGGACCGATTGGTGGCCGAACCGACGAGCCCGAGCTGCTCCGCCTGCTGGCGTGTCCGATAACGGAATCCCACGCCCTGAACCTCACCCGTCACGGTGGCCACGAGGCGGACGGTGCTCATGACATCCCCGAGGGACGGATGTTGAGCGCCTCGACGGTTGAATCGCGGGACGCATCCACTGCCAGCCGGACGGCCTTCGCCACCTGCGAGGGCTGGATCCAGGATCCGGGGGAATACTCCTTGCCCTCGTAGTCGTGCAGCTCCGCCTGCATGTCCGTTGCCACTCGCCCCGGATGAATCGAGCTCACGCGCACGCCGTTGGCGCGTTCCTCCTCCCGGAGCGCGTCGGTGAGCGCCCGCAGCGCGAACTTGGTTCCGCTGTAGACCGCCGAACCCGCGCCCGAGTTGTACCCGGAACCCGAGTTGATGGCGATTACCTGGCCGCCTGCTGCCCGGAGTGCGGGCAGCAATAGCCTGGTCAGCTTCGCGACAGCGAACACGTTGATCTCGAAGCTCTCCCGCCAGGCGTCGTCGTCAAGCTCCGCGATGGTGCCCATCCGCAGCACCCCCGCCGAGTGGACCAGCACGTCCAGCGTGTCTATTCCCTCGACCGACGACGCTGTTGCCTCCCGCACATCCAGTGCGAACGGCTCCGCAGACGGGTACGACGACGCCAGTTCCTTCAGCGCCGCACCGTCCCGTCCGCCGAGCAACAGATGGTGGGTCGGCGCGAGTTCGTCGGCGATGGCACGGCCGATGCCACGGGAGGCGCCCGTGATCAGCGCCACCGGCAGGGAAGTGGGAGAAGTCATGTCCAGAATCCTAGGGCCACTAGCGCCCGGGAGCAGGACTTGGCAGGATGGAAAACGTATTCCCTGCCCATCTGAGGAGAACTTCGCTGATGCAGTACACCCACCTCGGCCGCTCCGGTCTTTCCGTTTCCCGACTGTGCCTCGGCACGATGAACTTCGGACCCAAGACCGAGGAAGCCGACGCGCACTCCATCATGGACGCGGCGCATGCTTCCGGAATCAACTTCTTTGATACTGCGAATGTGTACGGGTGGGGGACAAACAAGGGCCGCACCGAAGCGATCGTCGGCCGCTGGTTCGCGAAGGGCGGCGGGCGCCGGGAGAAGACGGTGCTGGCCACCAAGCTCTACGGCGACATGGACGAGTGGCCCAACAACGGCAAGCTGTCCGCACTGAATATCCGCCGCGCCCTCGACGCCAGTTTGAAGCGTCTTCAAACCGACTACATCGACCTGTACCAGTTCCACCATGTTGACCGGAACACGCCGTGGGACGAGATCTGGCAGGCCATCGAGGTGGCGGTGCAACAGGGCAAAATCCTGTACTCGGGCAGCAGCAACTTCGCCGGCTGGCACATTGCGCAGGCCCAGGCGGCCGCGGCCCGCCGCAATTACACCGGGCTCATCAGCGAGCAATCCATTTACAACCTGCTGACGCGCACTGTGGAACTTGAAGTTCTCCCGGCTGCCCAGGAGTACGGGCTCGGCATCATCCCGTGGTCACCGCTTCACGGAGGCCTGCTGAGCGGCGTCCTCAAGAAGGAGAACGAGGGCGTCCGCCGCCTTGAGGGCAGGGCCGCGGACACCCTCGACAAGCACCGCGACCAGATCCAGCGCTACGAGGACCTGGCTGACTCCCTCGGCCACCCGCCGGCAGACCTCGGCCTGGCCTGGCTCCTCGCGCAGCCGGCCGTGACCGCACCGATCATCGGACCGCGCACCCAGGAACAGCTCGACGGCGGCCTCCGTGCCCTGGAGATAAAGCTCGACGACGACACCCTGTCCGCGCTTGATGAAATTTTCCCCGGTCACAAGACTGCACCCGAGGATTACGCGTGGTGAGCGTCCTGTGAAGGTCCTGTGCATCGGCGGGACAGGAGTAATCAGCACCGCCGTGGTAGATCTGGCGCTCGCCCACGGCTACTCGGTCACCATCCTCAACCGGGGGAGCACCACCGAACGTCCGCCGGCGGCGCGGGCGGAAGTTGTGCAGGCGGATATCCGGAAGCCGGACGAAGTCCGCGCCGCGCTGGGCAACCGCATGTTCGACGTCGTCGTCGACTTTGTGGCTTTCACTCCTGATCACGTGGCAGCGGATATCGAACTGTTCGCCGGACGAACGGGACAGTACGTCTTCATCAGCTCCGCCTCGGCCTACCAGAAACCGCCGGCGTCACTGCCGATCCGAGAGTCCACTCCGCTACGGAACCCCTACTGGCAGTACTCGCGTGACAAGATCGCATGCGAAGACCTGCTGGTGGGCGCGTATCGGGAGCAGGGCTTCCCCATCACCATCGTCCGTCCCTCCCACACATACGATCACACCAAGATCGCCATCACCGGAGGGTGGACGGACATCGCGCGCATGCGGGCCGGCCGGCCGGTGCTGGTCCACGGGGACGGGACGTCCCTGTGGA
Organism: Arthrobacter sp.; assembly: GCF_031179385.1. GTDB lineage: Bacteria > Actinomycetota > Actinomycetes > Actinomycetales > Micrococcaceae > Arthrobacter_D. Next base: position 2,783 of record NZ_JAPSHV010000204.1, read on the forward strand.
CCCTCACGCACAGCACCGACTTCGCCAAGGCTTTCGTCGGCCTGCTCGGATTGCCCCAGGCGATCGGAGACAGTTTCACGATCACCTCCGACGAGTTCCTGCCATGGAACCGCATCTACCAGATCTTCGCCGAGGCCGC
>NZ_JAPSHV010000205.1 GCF_031179385.1 Arthrobacter sp.
CCGTCCGGCCGACTATGGCTGGCAGACTGCCGCGCTGCGTTCACCGAAGGCTCCAGCCCGCGGCCTTCCGACGGCGTTGCGCGGTATCCAGCACGACGTCATCGCCTTTCACTCGGGTTACCCTGACCAAGAGCTTTTGCCGGTACGCGCGGTCCGTGCGGCGCTCACCCGGGCGTCCCGCAGCGATGCGGCGCTGTCCCGGCCGCCGGCGGCAGGGTTGCCCGAACTGCAGTCCTGGTTTGCGCAGGAACTGCGGGCTTCAACCCCGGCCGGTGTCTCCCCGCCCGCGCCCAGCGACGTGATCATCCTTCCTGGCAGTCAAAGTGGCCTCAGCACGATCTTCCGTGCACTCGCCGGCAGCGGGCAGCCGATCCTCATGGAGTCGCCCACCTACTGGGGAGCTATCGTGGCCGCCGCTCAGGCCGGTGTGGAAGTGATACCGATTCCGAGCGGAGCCGACGGACCTGACCCCGAGGTGCTCGCCCGGGCCTTCGAGGAGACAGGTTCCCGCCTCCTCTATGCGCAGCCCAATTACACGAATCCCACCGGTGCCCAGTGGTCTGCCGAGCGCAGCGCGCACGTACTCGATGCAGTCCGCGCTCACGGCGCCTTCCTCGTGGAGGATGACTGGGCGCATGACTTCGGCATCAACACGAGCTCAACCCCCGTCGCTGCGCGCGACGACTCGGGTCATGTGGTCTACCTTCGTTCACTGACGAAGAGCGTCTCTCCCTCGGTCCGGGTTGGAGCCGTGGTTGCTCGCGGACCGGCGCGGGAACGGATTCTTGCAGATCACGGAGCCGGAGCGATGTATGTCAGCGGACTCCTGCAGTCCGCCGCACTGGAGGTGGTGACGCAGCCGGCCTGGCAGACACATCTGCGCGGGCTGCGCCAGCAGCTCCAGTCCCGCCGTGACCTGCTGCTGGCCAGCCTGCGGGAGCACGCGCCGCAAGCGCACATTGACCTCATACCGAAGGGCGGGCTGAATCTGTGGGCGCGGCTGCCCGACGGGACCGACGTCGAACTGTTGGCCCGTGATTGCGAGGCTGCCGGCGTCGTTATCGCGGCAGGGAACGAGTGGTTCCCGGCCGAGCCTGCGGGCCCCTTCATCCGGCTCAACTATGCGGGCGGGCACCCCGGACAGTTCCCGCAGGGCATTCGGGTTCTCGGTGAGATGCTCGAGCGTCAGCTCGCTGGCGGGGCGAGCTAAGGCGTCGTCGGAGTCTCTGTAGCCGTCTCCGCCGCCGTCTGCGCATAGGACGCCGAGACCCGGCGGTAGACCGGGGTAAAGAAGGCCAGCAGCGCGGCGGCGATGATGACGATGCCGGCGATCAGGAACACGAGCGCGATGCCGCGGGAGGTTCCCTCGCCGAGGAGCGGGGCCAGCTGGGTGGCGCCCTCTGTTGAGCGGGCGTACGGGATGATCCAGATCTGGGCGATGGGAGCGATGAGGAATGCGGTGATCGGGGCAGCCGCAGACTCCAATGCCATGGCCAATCCGAACACGCGTCCCTGCCGGTTCAGCGGCACCACCCGCTGGATGACGGTCTGCTCGGCGGCTTCGATGAACGGGATCAGGACGAGGTACAGCCAGATACCGGCGATGTAGAGCCAGGCCCACTCGCGGATCGTGAAGACCGCCCCGATCACGCCCATCACGACGACGGCAATGAGCATGGTGCGCAGCGGATTGGACCCCAGGCCGAACTTGGCGATCAGCGCACCGCCCACAATGAATCCGGTGGCGCCGAGCGCGAAGAAGGTTCCCCACAGTTCCACGGGAAAGAGCTCCAGCCCGTAGGGATCCATCAGCGCCATGTAGACGCCGCCCACGAAGTTGTTGAACGTGGAGAACAGGATCAGCGCGAACAGGCCCGAGATTGCCATGACGGCGGCCCACGAACCCCGCAGGTCGAAGCCGCCGTGTGCGTCGGTGGCGGCAGCACGCACCTCCTCGGGCATGCGCAGCGTCAGCAGGTGAGCGAACGCAAGGGCGGTCAGCACAAGGGCAACGACGATCGTCCAGCCCATGCCGAGCAGCCCGACCGACAACCCGGAAAGCACGGAGGTGATGATGAACATGATGCCCTGCACCATTCCCACCAGTCCGTTGGCGTTCGCCCGACGGTCGGGCTCGATGAGGATGGTGACCGTTGTGGCCAGGGCGATGTTCCGCATGTTCTCCACCACCGCACCGATCAGGATGATCATGGTGAAGACCCAGAACCACGGCTGTCTCAGGTCGAGAAGGCTGGATTCGGGCGTCATGAGGAACATGGCCCCGGAGAGCAGGAACATCACCAGGGTGAATGCGCCGGCGAAGCGCATCACCGCCAGCTTCCGGTAGCGGTCCACGAACGTGCCGAAGCTGATGCTCGAGAGGGCAATCAACAGCATGTACGCGCCGCCGATCACCCCGGTGGCAATGACGTTGCGGGTTTCCAGATACGCCCAGAACGTCAGGGCGAACCACAGATAACTGGTGGTGATGTTTGCGACGCCGGTGTTCACGAGGATGCCCATGAAGGTGCGGTTTCTCTCCGCCGGAGAGCGCAGGGAAGTGTCAATGAAGTCGTCGAGGCTTGTGCCTCCGGAGGGAGTTGCCGCAGCCCCCTCCGGGGCAGGGTCCTGCCCGGTCATGCGCCTCAGTGTACTAGCCCGACGACGACGGCACCCGCCCGGTCCCGCTCACCGGTCAGCGCTCGGTGAGGGCAGCTTCGAGGATGTCGATGACCTGGGCCCGCTGGATGGCGCAGCTGGATGCAGGCCAACCCGTAACCGCGAAGATGCTTGCCACCTCGGCGCTGGCGTCCCATTCCGGCTTGTCC
>NZ_JAPSHV010000206.1 GCF_031179385.1 Arthrobacter sp.
GTGCTCGCAGCGGTGAGCTTGGCCGTCATGCCGCTTCTGTCCTACCTCCAGCGGAGGGCCGGACGCGAACTTGGTTCGAAGTCGGCCGTCGCTGACTCTCGGCAGACCCTGATCTGTTCCTACCTCTCCGGGGTGCTGCTGGTGGGGCTCCTGCTCAACAGCCTGTTCGGATGGGCCTGGGCCGATCCCATTGCAGCGCTGGTCATCGCAGGCTGGGCCGTCAAGGAAGGCCGGGAGGCGTGGAAGGGCGACGCATGCTGCGTCAACCCTCTCGGCCGGGCCGAACCGGACAAGGCGGAGACGGCCGCCGGGAACGGTTGCTCCTGCTGCTCAGCCTGACCCTTCGGCCGTGCCCCGGCAGTAGAATGGAGAGCGCACATTCGCCGTCGAGGGAGTTCCATGCCCATCCTGTCAGCTCCGTCACATCCTCTCTCCGATGATGAAGTGAGCCGCATCCGCAACGACTTCCCGCTGCTCTCCACCGAGCTGAACGGCCGGCCGCTGGTCTACCTCGACTCGGGGGCGACCTCGCAGAATCCCGTCAGCGTCATGGAAGCCGAGCAGGAGTACTACGAGCAGCGCAACGCCGCCGTACACCGCGGCGCACACTCGCTCGCGGTCGAAGCGACCGACGCCTACGAGAACGCGCGCACCCTCGTCGCATCCTTCATCGGTGCCTCTCCGGAGGAGATCGTGTTCACCTCCAACGCCACCGAGGCCCTGAACCTTGTGGCCTACAGCCTCTCGAACGCGTCCCTGGGGCTCGGCGGCGAGGCCGCACGGCCCTACGCTCTCGGGCCGGGGGATTCGATCGTGGTCACCGAGATGGAGCACCACGCGAATCTCATCCCCTGGCAGGAACTCGCCGCCCGCACCGGCGCAACCCTGCGCTTCATCCCAGTGGACGACGACGGCGCCCTCCGTTTGGAGGAGGCCGCCTCCGTGATCGACGGCAGCACCCGCCTGCTCGCGTTCACCCATGCGTCCAACGTGCTCGGCACCATCAACCCGGTGGCCGAACTGGTCTCCCTGGCGCGGAAGGTTGGGGCGCTCACCGTCCTCGACGCGTGCCAGTCAGTGCCGCACCTGCCGGTCAACGTGGCGGACCTCGACGTCGACTTCGTGGCCTTCTCCGGGCACAAGATGCTCGGACCCACGGGGATCGGAGCGCTGTACGGGCGGTCGAAGCACCTGCACGCCATGCCGCCGTTCCTGACCGGCGGATCGATGATCACCACCGTCACCCTGGAGCGCGCAGAGTACCTCCCGCCGCCGGCCCGGTTCGAGGCAGGCACCCAGCGGATCTCGCAGGCCGTGGCCCTCGGCTCGGCCGTGAACTACCTGGCCGAGACCGGCATGGACCGCATCGAGGAGTGGGAGCGGATCCTGGGGGAGCGTCTGGTCTCCGGCCTCGAAGCGATCGAGGGCATCCGCGTCCTTGGCCCGCGTGCCGGGCAGCCGCGCATCGGCCTCGCCGCGTTCGACGTCGACGGCGTTCACGCGCACGACGTCGGCCAGTACCTGGACTCCCGCGGCATTGCCGTGCGCGTGGGACACCACTGTGCCCAGCCGCTGCACCGCCGCCTCGGCCTGACCGCCTCCACCCGGGCCAGCACCTACCTGTACAACACCACCGACGAGGTGGACGCGTTCCTCGCCGCCGTGGCCGAAGTCCGCTCGTTCTTCGGAGCCTCAGCATGAGCAGCGAACTAGAAAGCCTGTACCAGCAGATCATCCTCGACCACGCGAAGAGGCGGGTGGGGCAGGGGCCGACCGATCCGTCGTCGGGCGCTGACTCATTGGCAACCGGCGAATCCCACCAGCTCAATCCCATCTGCGGCGACGAGGTGACCCTGCGGGTGTGGCTCGAGGACTCGCGGATCGAGCGGGTGGCCTGGCAGGGCGCGGGCTGCGCCATCTCGATGGCGTCGGCGTCGGTCCTCACCGAGCTGGTCAGCGGCAGCACGCGCGACGAGATGATGGAGCAGCTTGACCGCTTCCGGGAACTGATGCGCTCCCGGGGAACAGTGGAGCCCGATGAGGAAGTGCTCGGTGACGCGGCTGCCTTCGCCGGCGTCTCCCGCTTCCCGGCGCGCGTCAAGTGCGCGATGCTCGCGTGGGTCGCCTTGGAGGAAGCGGTTCTCGCAGCGAACCGGTGAGGACACCGCTATTCGTGCGGGGGTTCTCCGGTGACCTTATGGTCCGCGTGGTTCATGCCCTCGCGGACCAAGCGAGCCAGGTGCCCGCCGCTGATGCTGTAGACGACGTTTCGGCCTTCTTTACGCGTGGTGACCAGGCCCGAGAACCGGAGCTTGGCCAGATGCTGGCTCACGGATGTCCGGGAGGCGCCGGTGCGTTTGGTCAGGCTGCCGACGTCGGACGGTGACTGGGTGAGCAGCCACAGCAGGTGGAGCCGGGTTGGATCTGCCAGCATGCTGAAGGTGGCAGCACCGGTGTGGAGTCTGGAGGAGTCGGGTTCACGGTCATGATGGAGGCTTGGCTGCCGCTCCAGGGGGAGCTCACTCATGACTTCGTCCTCGCTCTATCCTTGCCGACCACTCACCGCAGCCGCGGCTTCCTGCATAGCCGCTTCACGCGGCCACAACCGGAACGCGGCCACTGTGCTCAGTGTAGCGAGGATGGCAAGGACAGCGGCGGACGCCGGTTGCCCGGCTATCGCGCCCACCCATCCTGCCACCGGGTAGCCGATGATGAAGCAGGCGTGGGACAAAGAGAACTGGGCGGTGAAGAGGTAGGAGCGCGTGTCGTCGGTAGCGGCCCGGCGCAGGAGCCGCGCCGAGGGCGTGTTGATCATCGAGGTGC
>NZ_JAPSHV010000207.1 GCF_031179385.1 Arthrobacter sp.
AGGCTGGACCGGCTCATCCAGGTTCTCTGGGACGCTACCGACACCTACCGGTTCGTGTACTACGGTGTGCCCACCAACCGCCACCGGGTCGAGGAAGAGCACAACCTGATCATCGACGCGTTCGCGGATCGGGATGCCGAGCGGCTCGTCAAACACATGGACGAACACCGCAACCATGCCGTCGACGCGCTGCGCAGGTTCCTCGACGCGAAGTAGCGGGGCGAGCGGGAGATTCGAGCTTCGAAGAGGGTCTTTTCCTGGCGTCAGTAACATGTCACACTCTAATAACACTCCCCACAAACGAAGTTACCTCTGGTAACTTTTAATGTGACACGGCTTACACCGTGGCTCGAATTTGTATACAATCTCCAATAACGCCTCATTCGATGACGAAGCAAAGGGATCACATTTCGTGGAGAACTGGCTAGGACTAGCTGACCGGCGTGTGCTGGTCGCCGGGGCCGGCGGCATCGGTGAAGCCTGCGCCGAGGCATTCGCCTCGGTGGGCGCCCGCGTAGTCGTGGCTGACATCGACGAGTCGCGGCTGGCGGAACATGAGAACGCCATTCCGGCGGACTTCTCGACGGCCGCAGGCTGCGAAGACGCCGTCCGGCAGACGGTCGACGCGCTCGGCGGCATCGACATCCTTCTCCACGCGGTCGGCGTCAATCACCGGGTTCCGGTCCTGGATACTGATGACGACGACTGGCAGCGCACCCTGGACGTCAACCTCTCAAGTGCCTTCCGCCTCGGCAAAGCCGCCGGCAAGCACATGGTCGACGCGGGTTGGGGCCGCCAGGTCTACTGCTCCTCGGTCTCGGGCCTCCTCGCCCACCCCGACCACGGCCCGTACGCCGCGAGCAAGGGCGGCATCAATCAGATGATGCGCGTGATGGCCCGCGAGTGGGCACCCCACGGCGTCACCGTCAACGCGATCGCCCCCGGGTACACCGAAACCGACCTGACGAAGGCGCACCTGGACAAGCCCGGAGTGCGTGAGCACTACACGTCCCTCGTTCCGGCCGGAAGGCTGGGCCGCGTCAACGACCTCACCGGCTCCGTCCTCTTCCTCGCCTCCGACCGGGCGTCCTTCATCACCGGACACGTCCTCTACGTGGACGGAGGCCGGACCCTTGTTTGAGTACCCGCTCCTGGTGCCCGGCGGCCTTTCCCTCGAGCAGCAGTCGCTGTATGAGAAGATCACCGCTGGCCCACGCGCCAACGGCCCGTTCACCATCGTGCACGACGACGGCTCCCTCGCCGGCCCCTTCAACGCTCTCCTTTTTGCCCCCGGCATCGGCAACGCGGTGCAGGAACTTGGCGCAGCGCTGCGGTTCCACGGCGCGCTGCCCGACCGCACCCGCGAACTTGTCATCTGCGCCGTCGCCGCCGCGTTGAACTCGGAGTACGAGTGGTACGCGCACAGCAGGGCGGCCGTCGTCGTCGGCGTCTCCGAGGAGGAGCTGGTCCAGCTGCAGGCTGGCACCATACCTACCAGCGCGTCCGAAGGCGAAGCCGCCGCGCTCGAGCTGGCACGGGAACTGATCGCGGAAGCCGGCGTGAGCGAGCACATCCGCTCAAAGGCTCATGAACACTTCGGCCCGAGCGGGCTGACAGAGCTGACGGTCCTCGTGGGGTACTACCGTACCCTCGCGGGACTGCTGGCCGTGGCTGACGTCCGGGCCCCGGCCGAAACCGCTCCAGATCGGGGGCACAGCAGTGACCAGCAATGACAACCAGCACAAACCTCATCACCGCACCACAACCCATCACATATCAAGGGAGAAACCCATGACCAGCACCACGAACAAGGTTCGCGGACCGCGCATCGTTGCCGCCGCCATCCTTGCACCGGCACTGTTCCTGAGCGCCTGCGGAAGTCCCGTTACTGACGGCGGCGGCGGAGGCGGAGGCGGCGCCGACTCCGGCGAAGGCGGCACCCTGTCCATCGCCACGGGCGGCACCGGCGGCGTCTACTACCCGCTGGGCGGCGGCTTCGCGACCGTCATCCGTGAGAACGTCGAGAACTACGACGCCACGGTTCAGGAGACCAACGCGTCCGTCGACAACATGCTGCTCATCCAGAGCGGCGCCGCGCAGCTCGCCTTCTCGGTGGGCGACGTGGTTGCAGACGCCGTCGAAGGCGTGAACGACTTCGAGAGCGGCGCGCTCGACATCTGCTCGCTCGGCAACATCTACAACAACTACCTGCAGCCCATCTCGGTTGAGGGAACAGGCATCACCACCGTTGAGGAGATGAAGGGCAAGGTCGTCTCGGTGGGCGCCCCGGGTTCGGCTACCGAGGTGGCCGCCCTGCGCACACTCGAAGCCGCCGGTCTCGATCCCGAAGCGGACATCGACCGCCGCCAGCTCGGTGTCGCCGAAACAGTGGCAGCGCTGCGTGACGGCACGATCGACGCCGGTTTCTGGTCGGGCGGCCTGCCCACCGGTGCCCTGATCGACCTCGCGGCCGACGGCGACATGGTCCTCATCCCCATCGGCGAATATGCAGCGCCGATGGCCGAGGAATACGGCGAATACTACGTGGAGGAGGAAATCCCGGCCGACACGTACGAGGGCCAGACCGAGCCCATCTCGGTGATCGCCTCGCCGAACATCCTCGTGGCCGCGACGAGCATGGACGAGCAGCTCCAGCAGGACATCACCACCGCCCTGTTCGAGAACAAGGACCAGCTCATCCAGGTGCACCCCGCCGCGGAGGAGATGGACCCCGCCACCGCCGGTGAGGTTCCGTTCGTCGAGACCTGTCCCGGCGCGCAGGCTTACTTCGACCAGGCCGGCTAAGACCGG